>NZ_CDRQYH010000005.1:0-109469 GCF_977039595.1 Enterobacter sp. | reverse complement strand
CCATCTACCATCAGGATATTTACAAATTTTGCCAGCAGTTCTGATCCGAACTTCGGATCTGGAAGAATTTTACGCTGACCAATGACGCGACGACGTGGCATGGGAATACTCCGTTGTTAATTCAGGATTGTCCAAAACTCTACGAGTTTAGTTTGACATTAAGATAAATCAGTTTGGCCTTACTTAACGGAGAACCATTAAGCCTTAGGACGCTTCACGCCGTACTTGGAGCGAGCCTGCTTACGGTCTTTAACACCTGAGCAGTCCAGCGCACCACGAACGGTGTGGTAACGAACACCCGGAAGGTCTTTAACACGACCGCCACGGATCAGGATCACGGAGTGCTCCTGCAGGTTGTGACCTTCACCACCAATGTAGGAAGTCACTTCGAAACCGTTAGTCAAACGCACACGGCATACTTTACGCAGTGCGGAGTTTGGTTTTTTAGGAGTGGTGGTATATACACGAGTACATACGCCACGTTTCTGCGGGCAGGCTTCCAGCGCAGGCACGTTGCTTTTCGCAACTTTGCGTGCACGTGGTTTGCGTACCAGCTGGTTAACTGTTGCCATTAAATAGCTCCTGGTTTTAGCTTTTGCTTCGTAAACACGTAATAAAACGACCTCATACAATATGAGGACGCGAAATTTTAGGGCTACGTCGAAAAGGTGTCAAGAAATATACAGCGATCTCAAATCACCAGTTCATTTGACTGGCGTGCGTCACAGTAAGATTGACGAAATCAGTATAGCCAACCACGTCAATTTTGGCTGAAATTTGACCAGAAAGACCCCGCGCATCCAGATCGTCCTTCAGCGCAGAGACTGTTATGGGGGCATTCGTGAGAATTTCAACGAAACGACTGCCTTCCAGTGCAGCAAGTACGCCATCCTGAATCAGCAGCAGGTCATCACCGTCGCGCAGCATACTCAGTAACGCGTCGATATCACATTGCCACGGTGAATGGCTCAGAGTATGGAGCATGTTAGCCTCAGAAAGTCAGAACGGTGTCGTAGTGGGAAAGGTGTTCGCGCAATGCAGCAGAAGACAGGACTGTCACATCCAGCACGAAAGGCGTCTTATCATCCAAACCGCGAGCGGCCAGCGAATCGGCGCAGACATAAAGGGTTTCGATGTCGTACAGCGGCAGCACTTTAAAGGTAGCGATGTAATCCCGTGCCAGAATGGCCTGAGGCTGTTGCCCAGCCAGAAGCTGAAACACCCCGTCCCCCAAAAAGAAGACGCCGATATCTTCGGTCAGCGCGGACGTTGCAAATAACGCATCCAGCCCTTCTCGGCCAGAAGCGCTGCCGTGCGGCGCAGACTTAAAAACAAATGCCACGCGCTTCATCAGAATTGCACCACTCTGTCGCAGGTTAACGCCGCCTGTGCCAGCGCGCCCAGACCACTTAACGAAAAACCGGGCTGCAGGTTAGAACCCGATAAACCAAGACGCGCAGCTTCGGTTGTATCGGTTACGCCGCGGCGCAGTGCCGCCGCCACGCAGATGTGCAGTTCTACGCCCTGCTTTTCGTTTAATGCCTGCCAGCCGCGCACCAGATCGAACTCATCGCTCGCCGGCGACGTAAACTGGTTCGCATTGTACACCCCTTCCCGATAGAAGAAGACGCTCGCCAGCTCATGTCCGGCCGCCAGCAGCGCATGCGCAAACTGCAGCGCGCTGCTGGCCTGCTGAGTCCCGTACGCAGGTCCTGTCACCATTAACGCAAAACGCATTACTTGTCTTGTCCCAGGAAATCACCGCTTTTGAACTGGCGAATATAGAGGTAGACCGTGTGCTTGGAGATGTTCAGACGATCGGCCACCTGGTTGATGGCGTCTTTAATATCAAAAATCCCTTTCTCATAGAGATTGAGCACGATCTGGCGATTCTTGGCGTTGTTCGAGACGTTGCGATCGGCATTCACTTCTTCAATGGTGAACTCAAGCGTCTGTGTGACGAGATCTTCGACGGAAGAGGCAAAGTTAACAGAAGAGCCAACATCCGGCGTTTCTGGTGGAATAAAGGTGCTCATGATCTGCGAGAAAGGCACATCAAGGTTCATGTTGATGCACAGCAGCCCAATCACACGATGCTCGCGGTTTCGAATCGCGATAGTTTCTGATTTCATCAGCACGCCGCTTTTGGCGCGGGTGAAATAGCATTTGGAGACGCTGCTGTCCGCGCCGGTCATGTCATGCAACATACGCAATGCAAGGTCGGTGATTGGCGAACCAATTTTACGGCCAGTATGCTCACCATTCGCAATGCGGATGGCGGAACACTTCAGATCTTGCAGGGAGTGCAATACGATTTCGCAGTGGGAGCCAATGAGCATCGCTAACCCGTCCACTACCGCTTCATAGGATTTCAGAATATCGAAGTCGGTCTGATCGAAAGGACGTTGATCCAGCAAATCAAGTTCACTGGTTTCGTTGGTTAAAAGCGACCTGGACATGAAAAAAACACTCCTTTTCAGGAGCCTGTCGTTAGGTTTTCAGGGCAGGCTCATTATCTACACGGACAACTAAATTAATACAGCGTGTATAGCGCTTTCCAGTGTTAATTATATCTGCCCCACAATAAAAAAACCGCCGCCTGAAAGGCGGCGGTTTTTATCACATTACTTCTTAGCGTCTGTCGCTGCTTTTTCTTCAGCAGGTGCGTCCGCTTTAGCATCCGCTTTCGGTGCCGGTTTGATGTCCAGCAGCTCTACGTCAAAGACCAGCGTCGAGTTAGCTGGGATTCCCGGAACGCCGGTTTTGCCATAGGCCAGATCCGGTGGGATGACCATCTTGATCTTGCCGCCTTTCTTGATGTTTTTCAGGCCTTCAGTCCAGCCAGGGATCACACCATCCAGACGGAAGGAGAGCGGCTCACCACGGGTGTAAGAGTTATCGAACTCTTTACCGTCGATCAGCGTACCTTTGTAGTTCACAACAACGGTGTCGCTGTCTTTAGGCGCATCGCCGGTGCCTTCTTTCTCAACTTTGTACACCAGGCCAGTAGAAGAGGTTTTCACACCCTTCTCTTTAGCGAAGGTATCGCGGTAGGCTTTGCCTTTCGCTTCGTTGTCTTTAGCGTCCGCGTCCATCTTAGTCTGCGCGGCGCCCTTCACACGCGCTTCGAACGCCTGCAGAGTCTGCTCAATTTCCTGATCAGACAGCTTGCTCTTATCTGCAAATGCGTCCTGAACGCCCGCTATCAGCTGAGCTTTATCCAGTTTGATGCCCAGCTTCTCTTGTTCTTTCAGAGAGTTTTCCATGTAACGACCCAGAGATGCGCCAAGTGCGTAGGCGGATTTCTGGTCGTCATTTTTGAACGCCGCTTTGCTGTCTGCAGTGGCAGCAGGCTTCGCAGCAGTATCAGCAGCGAATGACAGCGGCGCGTTCAGCGCAACAGCCATCGTCGTCGCCAGCAGCGTTACTTTAAACAGTGATTTCATCCATATCTCCAGGGCCTGGGGACTCTCACCCCAGCGTTAAACGTAAATGAGTTACGTACTATAAAACGTTGCGGAAGAAATCTACAGACAGACACTTCCAATTCTCGCCACTTTTCAGACTATTTTTGTTTAAATAAGTTTCCTGCCAAGGGGATGCAGACTGTACTTAAGGATAAACTCAGTTAAACTGCGCCGCCGCAGTGCCATTATGGTGAATCTGAAACAAACGAGGTGAATGATGAAGGATACAACGATAGAAGCGAGAATGGCTGAGCTGGAAAGCCGCCTGGCTTTTCAGGACATCACCATCGAAGAGCTAAACCAGACCGTGACCGCACATGAACTCGAAATGGCAAAACTGCGGGATCATATGCGCCTGCTGACGGAAAAGCTGAAGGCTACGCAGCCGTCGAACATTGCCTCTCAGTCAGAAGAGACGCCACCTCCTCATTATTGAGGCGTAAAAAAAGCGGGATTATCCCGCTTTTTTATTTTCCGCATGGCGGAATTAGTGACAGCCGCAGCCGCCGTTACCGCAACCACCTTTACCGTGGCCGTGATCATGACCATGGTCGTGGCCGTGACCACCGCAGCAGCCGTCGTGGCCGTGATCGTGGTCATGGTCGTGACCGTGCGCACCGTGAACGTGGCCATGAGCCAGCTCTTCTTCGGTTGCTTCACGGATCGCAACAACTTCGACGTTAAACTTCAGGTTCTGGCCAGCCAGCATGTGGTTACCGTCAACCACGACGTGGTCATCTTCCACTTCGGTGATTTCAACAGGAACTGGACCCTGGTCAGTTTCAGCCAGGAAGCGCATGCCAACCTGCAGTTCGTCAACGCCCATGAACACGTCTTTAGGAACGCGCTGAACCAGGTTGTCGTCATACTGACCGTAAGCGTCGTTCGCGCCTACAGCAACGTCAAATTTGTCGCCAACTTCATGACCTTCCAGCGCGTTTTCCAGGCCGGAAATCAGGGAACCGTGACCATGCAGGTAGTCAAGCGGCGCACTCACCGGAGACTCATCAACCAACACACCGTCTTCTGTACGTACCTGATAGGCCAGGCTGACCACCAGGTCTTTTGCTACTTTCATGATATCTCCTGAGCGTGGGAAAATTGCTGGCGCAGATTGTAGCGGAAATCTGCACCCGTGTACCCTTAAGCTTAAAAAAACTCAGAGCATATCGCTAGTCTGGATGAAAAATGCCGATAACTTGCTCTTCTTTGCGAACGTGATCGCGGGCCTCTTTGTCGGCCTCACGCATCTGGTGACCGCACTTAACACACTCAACAACATCAATATTATTTTCCCGCCACATCGCCAGGGTATCTTGCGCCTGGCAGGTCGGGCATTTTGCACCCGCGATAAAGCGTTTACGTACAGCCATCTTTCGTTACCCTTTATTCAAATTCATCCCAGCCATCGAGCTGGCGTCTTTCCTGCTGCATCTCGCGCTGGAAGATCTCCTCCAGCTCGCGACGCGCTTCCCGCACGCGGGAGATCTGCGCCGTATCGGTATGTACCGGCATCAGCTCGCGCAGCATCCGCATATCCAGCCGGCGGAAGTGCATCTGGGCTCGCTGCGCCTGATGCGGATGCATGCCAAGCGAGATCAGCGCCTTGCGCCCCAGCTCCAGCGCACTGGAGAACGTCTCACGGGAGAAGTGTTTCACCCCCGCCTGCAATAATTCGTGAGCTTCAACACGTCCCCGCGCACGCGCCAGAATATGCAGATGCGGGAAATGCTGTTGGCACAGATCCACCAGCTTCATCGTGTCTTCCGGGTCGTTACAGGTAATCACGATGGACTCTGCCGCTTCTGCCCCCGCCGAGCGCAGTAGCTCGAGCTGGGTCGCATCGCCGTAGTAAACCTTATATCCGTATTTGCGCATCAGGTTGACCGCGCTGATATCACGCTCCAGCACCGTAATGCGCATTTTGTTCGCCATCAGCAAACGTCCGATCACCTGTCCAAAGCGGCCAAAGCCCACCACGATAACCTGGGGCTTATCATCTTCTACCCACGGCGCTTCGTCTTCATCGTCTGACGGGTTCAGGCGGCGCGACAGGAGTTTATCCACCAGCTTCATCAGCAGCGGCGTGGTCATCATTGACAGCGTGACCGTCACCAGCAAAAGCGCCATCTGATCGTCTTTAAACAGCTTCTGGGAAGATGCGGTGGAGAACAGCACAAACGCAAACTCACCGCCCTGGCTTAACACGCTGGCAAACTGCATGCGTTCCGAACTGCGCAAGCCGTAAATGCGTGCCAAGACGTACAGTACCAGCGTTTTCACCGCCACCAGGATAGCGACGCTCACTATCACCCACAGCAGATGGGTATAGAGTACACCAAGGTTGAGCGCCATCCCCACCGAAATAAAGAACAGGCCTAACAGCAGCCCTTTAAAGGGATCGATGGCAATTTCCAGCTCGTGCCGATACTCGCTCTCCGCCAGCAGCACCCCGGCGATAAAGGTCCCGAGCGCCATCGACAGCCCCAGCGCATCCATAAACAATGCCGACCCCAGCACCAGCAGCAGCGTCGCGGCCGTAAAGACCTCGCGCACGCCCGACGCGGCAATAAAGCGGAACACAGGACGTAAAAGAAAACGTCCGCCAATCAGCATCCCCGCGAAGGCCAGCACCTTCATGGCAATTTTCGCCCAGTCAAAGTGGTCGTCGCCGGAGCCCGCCAGCAGCGGCACCAGCGCCAGCGCCGGGATCACCGCTAAATCCTGAAACAGCAGTACCGAAAAACCCAGCTGACCGGCTTCGTTGCGATTCATCCCTTTGTCGCGCATCAGCTGCAGGGCCATCGCCGTTGACGACATCGCAAGGCCTATCCCGCCTATCACCGCCGCCTGCCAGGAGAAATTCGTCAGCATTAACAGGCCCCCCAGAATCGCGGCGCTGAACACCACCTGCGCGGCACCCACGCCAAAGATGGAGCGTCGGAGCTGCCACAATTTAGAAGGGTTCAGCTCAAGGCCGATGATGAACATCAGGAACACCACGCCCAGCTCGGAGAAATGGAGAATTTCATCTACATCGCTGATGAATCCCAGTCCCCAGGGGCCAATCGCGATCCCCGCCAGCAGATACCCCAGTACCGCACCGATACCAATACGTGCAGCAAGCGGCACCGCGACGACGGCCGCAAACAAAAACAGCACCCCGGCGAGGAGCAAATTCGATCCTTCCATTAACGACCTCCTGCCGGAATCGGTGACGCCAGCCATTCACCGTAGGCTCTGGCGTGGCTGGCCAGTTCTTTCGGATCCTGACGACGGGCCCAGTAGACAATAATCGGGCTCATCCAGTGCATACGGCACATGGCCGCCGTCAGCTCGAAAGGCCGCAGAATGTCGCTCATCGGATAACGGTTCAGCCCGTCGTGGCGGTAAGCGCTTTCGGGTTCACCGGTCGTAATCACGCTACGCCAGTACTTTCCCGCCAGCTGGTTGCCCCCCACCCCGCTGGAGAAGCCCCGGCTCAGCACGCGGTCCAGCCACTCTTTGAGCAGCGCCGGACAGCTGTAGGTATAAAGCGGATGCTGGAACACAATCACGTCATGCTGACGCAGCAGTTCCTGCTCGTAAGGAATATCAATAAAGAAATCAGGATAGTGCGCGTAGAGATCGTGCACCGTCACGTTACTGAGCTGTGTGGCCGGCTTAAGCAGCACCCGGTTTGCCACCGAGTCCTGAGATTCCGGATGGGCATACAGCAGCAGCACTTTTGCTGTCTGAGACATCATTCCCCTCCCGGTCTTGTTTCTGTTTTTGTGTATCGTTGTTGTTTTGGGCTACCATGGCGGCCCGGTGCGGAAAATGGCCCACACCTTACATTATCATAATGACAAATTAACATAGTCGGAACATACGGCGCTTCTATGATTGTTTTCTCCTCGTTACAAATTCGTCGCGGCGTGCGCGTCCTGCTGGATAACGCCACTGCTACCATCAACCCGGGCCAGAAAGTGGGTCTGGTCGGCAAAAACGGCTGTGGTAAATCCACCCTGCTGGCGCTGCTGAAAAACGAGATTAGCGCGGATGGCGGTAACTTCACCTTCCCGGGGAACTGGCAGCTCGCCTGGGTGAACCAGGAGACGCCCGCGCTGAGCGAACCGGCACTCGACTATGTTATCGACGGCGATCGTGAGTACCGTAAGCTCGAAGCGGAACTTAACGCCGCTAACGAGCGCAACGACGGCCACGCCATCGCCACCGTTCACGGCAAGCTGGACGCCATTGACGCGTGGACCATTCGCTCCCGCGCCTCCAGCCTGCTGCACGGCCTGGGCTTCAGCAATGAACAGCTGGAACGCCCGGTCAGCGACTTCTCCGGCGGCTGGCGTATGCGCCTCAACCTGGCGCAGGCGCTGATCTGCCGCTCTGACCTGCTGCTGCTCGATGAACCGACTAACCACCTCGATCTCGATGCGGTTATTTGGCTGGAGAAGTGGCTCAAGAGCTATCAGGGCACTCTGATTCTGATCTCCCACGACCGAGACTTCCTCGACCCGGTGGTGGATAAAATCATTCATATCGAACAGCAAACGATGTTCGAGTACACCGGCAACTACAGCTCCTTCGAGCGCCAGCGCGCGACGCGCCTTGCCCAGCAGCAGTCCATGTACGAAAGCCAGCAGCAGCGCGTGGCGCACCTGCAGAGCTTCGTGGATCGCTTCAAGGCCAAAGCCTCAAAAGCGAAGCAGGCCCAGAGCCGCATCAAGATGCTGGAACGCATGGAGATGATCGCCCCGGCGCACGTCGACAACCCGTTCCATTTCAGCTTCCGCGCCCCGGAAAGCCTGCCGAACCCGCTGCTGAAGATGGAAAAAGTCAGCGCGGGCTATGCCGACCGCATTATTCTCGACTCCATCAAGCTCAACCTGGTGCCGGGTTCACGTATTGGTCTGCTGGGACGCAACGGTGCCGGTAAATCGACGCTGATCAAACTGCTGGCGGGCGAGCTTAACCCGGTCAAGGGTGAAATTGGCCTGGCGAAGGGCATCAAGCTGGGTTACTTCGCCCAGCATCAGCTGGAATTTTTACGCGCGGATGAATCCCCGATTCAGCACCTCGCGCGTCTGGCGCCGCAGGAGATGGAGCAGAAGCTGCGCGACTACCTCGGCGGCTTCGGCTTCCAGGGCGATAAGGTCACTGAAAACACCGAGCGCTTCTCCGGGGGCGAAAAAGCCCGTCTGGTGCTGGCGCTGATCGTCTGGCAGCGTCCGAACCTGCTGCTACTCGATGAACCGACCAACCACCTGGATCTCGATATGCGTCAGGCGCTGACCGAAGCGCTGATTGAGTTCGAAGGCGCGCTGGTTGTGGTTTCGCACGACCGTCACCTGATCCGCTCCACCACGGACGATCTCTACTTAGTGCACGATGGCAAAGTGGAACCGTTCGATGGCGATCTGGAAGACTACCAGCAGTGGCTGACGGACGTGCAGAAGCAGGAGAACCAGCCGGAAGAGTCAGCGAAAGACAACGCCAACAGCGCGCAGGCACGTAAAGACCAGAAGCGCCGTGAAGCGGAGCTGCGCACCCAGACGCAGCCGCTGCGTAAAGAGATAGCCCGTCTCGAAAAAGAGATGGAAAAGCTCAACGCCACGCTTGCCGATGTTGAAGAGAAGCTCGGCGACAGCGGCCTGTATGACCAGAGCCGTAAAGCTGAACTGACGGACTGCCTGCAAACCCAGGCGAAGACCAAATCCAGCCTTGAAGAGTGTGAGATAGCGTGGCTCGACGCGCAGGAACAGCTGGAAGCGATGCTGCAGGCTGACTGACCTGTTTACCCCGTTTTAAGAACAGAATCCGTACCGGGTTCGGAAATCCAGCTTAAACGGGGTACAATTCGGAAAGTATCGTAAATTTCCGACAAGAATCAGCATCGCGCTTATGACCCAAATCATTCCATCAGACTTCGACATTGCGGCCGAAGACAGCACTGAGTTCGTGCCTATGCGCGGCGTGGCCAATCCCCATTTGCAGACCATGCTGCCACGACTGATCCGCCGCAAGGTTCAGTTCACCCCGCACTGGCAACGGCTTGACCTGCCAGACGGTGATTTTCTGGATCTCGCCTGGAGCGAAGCGCCGGAACAGGCTCGCCATAAGCCGCGTCTGGTGGTCTTTCACGGTCTGGAAGGCAGCCTGCACAGCCCGTATGCCCATGGGCTAATTGAAGCGGCAAAAGCGCGCGGCTGGCTCGGCGTGGTGATGCATTTTCGCGGCTGTAGCGGCGAACCGAATCGTCAGAAACGCATTTATCACTCGGGTGAAACAGAAGACGGGACGTGGTTTTTACACTGGCTGCGGGAAAATTATGGCACCGTGCCAACGGCCGCCGTGGGCTACTCGCTGGGCGGCAATATGCTGGCCTGTCTGCTGGCCAAAGAGGGCGAAAGCGTGCCGCTGGAGGCCGCCGTCATTGTCTCCGCGCCGTTTATGCTCGAGCAGTGCAGCTACCATATGGATAAAGGCTTCTCCCGCGTCTACCAGCGTTACCTCCTCAACCTCCTGAAGGCCAACGCGGCACGTAAACTGAAGGCCTACCCGGATACCCTGCCGGTCAGCCTGCGCCAGCTGAAAAAGGTACGCCGCATTCGCGAGTTCGACGACCTGATCACCGCGAAAATTCACGGCTTCGCCGATGCGATTGACTATTATCGTCAGTGCAGCGCCATGCCGCTGCTCAGCAAGATCACGCAGCCAACGCTGATTATTCATGCCAAAGATGACCCGTTTATGGATCATCACTCGATTCCCGCGCAGGAATTCCTGCCCGACAACGTTCACTATCAGTTGACCGAGCACGGCGGCCACGTCGGGTTTATCGGCGGCACGCTGCGCCGCCCGAAAATGTGGCTTGAGGCGCGTATTCCTGACTGGCTAACCCCTTATCTTGACGGTGCAAAATGATTATTCCCTGGCAGGATCTGGCTCCCGAAACGCTCGATAATCTGATTGAAAGCTTTGTATTACGCGAAGGCACCGATTATGGTGAACAGGAACGCTCGCTTGAGCAAAAGGTCAACGATGTAAAGCGCCAGCTGAAAAGCGGCGACGTGGTGCTGGTGTGGTCAGAACTGCATGAGACGGTCAATATCATGCCCCGCAACGCGTTTCACGGCTGATCTTCCACCCTTTTCAGTCAGGGAGTTGCTATGTCTGCCAGACATCCGGTTATTGCCGTTACGGGATCGAGTGGTGCGGGAACCACCACCACAAGCCTCGCATTTCGCAAGATTTTCGCCCAGCTGAATCTCCGTGCGGCGGAGGTCGAGGGCGACAGCTTTCACCGCTACACGCGTCCGGAAATGGACATGGCCATCCGTAAGGCGCGCGATCTGGGTAAACACATCAGCTACTTCGGCCCGGAGGCCAACGACTTCGGCCTGCTGGAACAAACCTTTATCGAGTACGGTCAGAGCGGCAAAGGGCAGTCCCGCAAGTATCTGCATACCTATGATGAAGCCGTTCCCTGGAATCAGGTGCCGGGAACTTTTACCCCATGGCAACCGCTGCCGGAACCCACTGACGTCCTGTTTTACGAAGGATTACACGGCGGCGTGGTCACCCCGCAACACGACGTGGCGCGCCACGTGGACCTGCTGGTCGGTGTGGTCCCTATCGTGAACCTGGAGTGGATCCAGAAGCTGACGCGCGACATGAGCGAACGTGGCCATTCGCGAGAGGCGGTAATGGACTCGGTGGTACGCTCCATGGAAGATTACATCAACTTCCTGACGCCGCAGTTCTCCCGCACCCATATCAACTTCCAGCGCGTGCCGACGGTGGATACCTCCAACCCGTTTGCCGCCAAAAGTATCCCATCCCTGGATGAGAGCTTTGTGGTGATTCATTTCCGCAATCTCGAAGGCATTGATTACCCCTGGCTACTGGCCATGCTGCAGGGCTCGTTTATTTCGCACATGAATACACTGGTCGTACCGGGCGGAAAAATGGGGCTGGCGATGGAGCTCATCATGACGCCGCTGGTGGAGCGACTGATGGAAGGGAAACAGATTGCGTGAGCATGTTCCCTCTCCCTGTGGGAGAGGGTTAGGGTGAGGGCATCAACACGCACGATGCCCCATCAATCAAGCCTCGATCACTTCATACGAATGCGTGATTTTTACCGCTTTCTCCAGCATTAACGCTACAGAGCAGTACTTCTCCGCAGACAGGTCCACCGCACGTGAAACCGCCGCATCTTTCAGTTCTTTACCCGTGACCACAAAGTGCAGGTTAATATGAGTGAACAGACGTGGCGCCTCTTCACGACGTTCTGAGGTGAGTTTAACCTCACAATCCGTCACGTCATGACGACCTTTTTGCAGAATCGACACCACGTCAATGGCGCTGCATCCGCCTGCCGCCATCAGCACCATTTCCATTGGGCTTGGCGCTTTATCGCCGGAGTTACCGTCCATTAAAATCTGGTGCCCTGACGCGGACTCGCCCAGGAACGTTAAACCTTCAACCCATTTCACGCGCGCTTGCATATTCTTAAACTCCAACGTTGCATTTTTGGTGACAGATTACGCGTGCGTTACATTTCTCGCAATGGAAGGCGACCTGCATCATGCTGAAGCGAGACACCAGGAGACACGCGGCGAAAGCTATGCTAAAACACTCTGGATGCTACAGTAATACATTGACGTTACACATGTATGCAGAGGACATCAAACTTTACTGGCTGCGAAACGTTACGGTAGCCGACTTCCCAGGGTATGGGTAAGAATTCGATTGCAACCCCAGAGTCCGGATGCATCTGATGACTCTGGTGACAGCTTATAACAGAGGATAACAGCGCATGGTGCTTGGCAAACCGCAAACAGACCCGACTCTCGAATGGTTCTTGTCTCATTGCCACATTCATAAGTACCCATCTAAGAGCACGCTGATTCACCAGGGTGAAAAAGCGGAAACGTTGTATTACATCGTTAAAGGCTCGGTGGCAGTGCTGATCAAAGATGAAGAAGGGAAAGAGATGATCCTTTCTTATCTGAACCAGGGCGATTTCATCGGTGAACTGGGCCTGTTTGAAGAGGGCCAGGAACGTAGCGCCTGGGTTCGAGCAAAGACAGCATGTGAAGTGGCTGAAATTTCTTACAAGAAGTTCCGTCAGCTGATTCAGGTTAACCCTGACATCCTGATGCGTCTTTCTTCCCAGATGGCGCGCCGTCTGCAGGTCACCTCAGAGAAAGTGGGTAACCTCGCCTTCCTGGACGTTACCGGCCGTATCGCGCAGACCCTGCTGAACCTGGCGAAACAGCCAGACGCCATGACCCACCCGGACGGCATGCAAATTAAAATTACCCGTCAGGAAATTGGTCAGATCGTCGGTTGCTCCCGTGAAACAGTGGGCCGTATCCTGAAAATGCTGGAAGATCAAAACCTGATCTCCGCCCACGGTAAAACCATCGTGGTCTACGGAACGCGTTAATTCCGCTTAAACGGCGTGCCATCGCCAGGTGTCACGCCGTTTTTGTCTCTATTCCCCATGTGGCGCAGGCTGATCTATCACCCGGAAGTTAACTACGCACTGCGACAAACGCTGGTGTTGTGTCTTCCTGTGGCCATAGGTCTGATCCTCGGACATCTTCAGCAGGGCCTGCTGTTTTCCCTCGTGCCCGCCTGCTGCAACATCGCCGGTCTGGACACGCCGCATAAGCGCTTTTTCAAACGCCTGATCGTTGGCGGCTGCCTGTTTGCGGGCTGTAGCCTCGCCGTACAGCTTTTACTGGCTCGTGATATCCCGCTGCCGCTGATCCTGACCGTGCTGGCGATGACCCTCGGCGTCACGGCGGAAATCAGTTCGCTGCACGCTCGCCTGCTTCCCGCGTCGCTGATTGCGGCCATCTTCACGCTGAGTCTCGCCGGGAATATGCCGGTGTGGGAGCCGCTGCTGATCTACGCTCTGGGGACGCTGTGGTACGGGCTGTTTAACTGGTTTTGGTTCTGGCTGTGGCGGGAACAGCCGCTGCGCGAATCCCTGAGCCTGCTCTATGTGCAGCTTGCGGATTACTGCGAGGCCAAATACACCCTGCTCACTCAGCATACCGATCCGGAAAAATCCTTACCGCCGCTGCTGACGCGCCAGCAGAAGGTGGTGGATCTCATAAGCCAGTGCTATCAGCAGCTACACATGCTCACCGCCAACAAGAATCACGAATACAAACGGCTGCTGCGCACCTTCCAGGTCGGGCTCGATCTGCAGGAACATATCTCCGTTAGCCTTCATCATCCGCAGGAGGTGCAAAAGCTGGTCGAGCGCAGCCACGCCGAAGCGGTGATCCGCTGGAACGCGCAGTCCGTCTCCGCACGCCTGCGGGTGCTGGCCGATGATATTCTCTATCACCGCTACCCCACGCGCTTTAACATGGATAAACAGCTCGGCGCGCTGGAGAAAATCGCCCGCCAGCATCCGGATAACCCGGTCGGACAGTTTGCCGCCTGGCACTTCAGCCGCATCGCCCGGGTGTTGCGCACCCAGCGTCCGCTTTATCCACGAGACCTGATGGCGGATAAGCAAAAACGGCTGCCGTTATTGCCCGCGCTCAAAAGCTATCTTTCTTTTAAATCTTCCGCCCTGCGCAACGCCGCAAGGATTAGCGTGATGCTCAGTACCGCCAGCCTGATGGGCATGGCGCTGCATCTGCCGAAGCCCTACTGGATCTTAATGACCGTGCTGTTTGTCACCCAGAACGGCTACGGTGCCACGCGGGTGCGTATTCTGCACCGGGCGGGCGGCACCATGGCCGGACTGATCATTGCGGGCGTGACGCTGCACTTCCACGTGCCGGAAGGCTATACCCTTGCAGGGATGCTGGCGATCACGCTGGTGAGCTATCTAATTATCCGCAAAAACTACGGCTGGGCGATGGTGGGCTTTACGGTGACGGCGGTATATACCCTGCAGCTGCTTACGCTCAATGGCGAACAGTTTATTGTCGCCAGGCTGATTGATACTCTGATCGGCTGCCTGATTGCCTTTGGCGGCATGGTCTGGCTCTGGCCGCAATGGCAGAGCGGGCTGCTGAGACAGAACGCCCACGACGCGCTGGAGGCCGACCAGCAGGCCATTCGCCTGATCCTGAGCGACGACCCGCAGCCGTCCCCGCTGGCGTATCAGCGCATGAAGGTCAACCAGGCGCACAACGCCCTTTTCAACTCGCTCAACCAGGCGATGCAGGAGCCAGGCTTTAACTCGCACTATCTTGCCGATATGAAGCTCTGGGTGACGCACAGCCAGTTTATCGTCGAGCACATTAACGCCATGACCACGCTGGCGCGCGAGCACACGATGCTGACGCCGGACCTGGCGCAGCGCTATCTGCAGTCATGTGAAATTGCGTTGCAGAGGTGCCAGCAGCGCCTGGAGTATGACGCGCCGGGCGAGTCGGGAGACTCAAACATTCTGGAAGCGCCGGAGACGTTGACCCACGGGCCAATGAGCACGCTGGAGCAGCACTTGCAGCGCGTGCTGGGGCATCTGAACACCATGCACACCATTTCGTCGGTGGCATGGCGTCAGCGTCCGCATCACGGCATTTGGTTAACGCGCCGGTTGAAACGAACCGAATATTAGCCTTTAACGATCTTCGCAACCGCCGCGGCAAAGCGGGTTAACCCGTCTTCAATATCCTTATCCTCCACCACCAGCGACGGCGCAAAGCGCATCACGTCCGGCCCGGCGTTGAGCACCATCACCCCTTCGCGAGCGGCGGCGTGCAGAAAGTCGCGCGCGCGGCCCTTGTACCGCGGCTTCAGCTCGGCGCCAATCAGCAGCCCCATCCCGCGGATCTTGCTGAACACGTCGTACTGCTCATCAATCTTTTTCAGGTGCTTCACAAACAGCTCGCGCTTCGCGCTAACGCCGTTCAACACCTTTGGCGTGTTGATGATGTCGAATGCGGCACCCGCCACGGCGCTGGCCAGCGGGTTACCGCCGTAGGTGGAGCCGTGAGAACCGACGTGGAACGCAGAGGCGATCTCCTGTGTCGTCAGTACCGCACTCACCGGGAAACCACCGCCAAGCGCTTTGGCACTGGTCAGAATATCCGGCGTCACGCCGTAGTGCATATAAGCGAACAGATCGCCGGTACGCCCCATCCCGCACTGCACTTCATCAAAGACCAGCAGCGCCTGATGCTCGTCGCACAGCGCGCGCAGCCCTTTCAGGAATTCCGGGGTTGCCGCAGTCACGCCGCCTTCACCCTGGATCGGCTCGACAACAACTGCGCAGGTGTGGTCGTCCATCACCGCTTTCACCGCGTGCAGATCGTTAAACGGCACGTGGACGATATCGGCCGGTTTTGGGCCAAACCCGTCGGAATACTTCGGCTGGCCGCCAACAGAGACGGTAAAGAAGGAGCGTCCGTGGAAGGCGTTGTGGAAGGCGATGATTTTGGTTTTATACGGGCTGTGGCGCGTTGTCGCGTAGTAGCGCGCCAGCTTAAAGGCAGTTTCGTTGGCTTCAGTGCCAGAGTTCATAAACAGCACGCGTTCCGCGAAGGTCGCATCAATGATCTTGCGGCCCAGGCGCAGCGCCGGTTCGTTGGTGAACACGTTGCTGGTGTGCCACAGGGTTTCGCCCTGGGTTTTCAGCGCCTCCACCAGCGCGGGATGGCAATGACCCAGCGCCGTGACCGCAATACCACCCGCGAAATCCACATACTCTTTACCCTGCTGATCCCAGACGCGGCTGCCTTTTCCCTTCACCGGGATAAATTCAGCCGGTGCATAAATCGGCAGGATCACTTCATCAAATGTCGCGCGGGTAATTGCTGGTTGTTCAGTTGCCATGTCATGACCATCCATTTTATGTCACAGTGATTGTGAAAATATAATCACAAAATATGCATAAAAAATCACAGCAAGGCAACAGATATTCAGCGATGGAGGAAATTTGCCAGCAGCGCGTGCCCCTGCTCGCTGAGGATACTTTCCGGGTGGAACTGCACGCCTTCGAGATCCCATTCGCGGTGGCGAATCCCCATGATCTCCTGCGTATCGCTCCAGGCGGTCACCTCAAAGCAGTCGGGCAGCGTCGACGGGTCAATGACCAGGGAATGGTAGCGCGTCACGGTTAACGGATTATTGAGCCCCGTAAACACCCCGGTGCCGGCGTGGGTGACCGGAGAGGTTTTACCGTGCATCACTTTCACGGCGCGCACGATGGTGGCACCAAACGCCTGGGCAATTGCCTGATGCCCCAGGCAGACGCCCAGGATTGGCAGCTTGCCGGCATAGTGCTGGATAACCTCCAGCGAAATACCCGATTCCGACGGAGTGCAGGGGCCGGGTGAAATCACTATTTTCTGCGGCGCCAGCGTCTCGATATCGGCGAGAGCGATCTCGTCGTTACGGCGGACAACCACCTCTGCACCCAGTTCACAAAAATACTGGTAAAGGTTCCAGGTGAAGGAATCGTAGTTATCAATCAGCAGAATCATGGCGGCTCCCGAAAAAAATGCCGCCCTATTCTACTCAGATTCCCGCGCTTCGCTCACTACTTTGGCAAAGATTGCGTTTAACGCGGTTAAATCTCCCGTTGCGCCACTTCGGTTAGCCGCAACCCACTGCTCGGGGTCGATATCACGCCAGTCCAGCGAGTAGCCCGCGTGGAGCGACAGCTGCTCAAAGAAAACGCGTTGGGCAATACCGTTGCCACGCATAAACGGATGCAGCATGTTGATTTCGCAGTAGTAGTGGCTAACTCTGTCAACAAACGCAGCTTTCTCAAGACCCACAAGATACTTTTCGCTTTCCAGCGCCGCCATCAGCTCGTTCCCCATCTTTTCGATGTACTCAAAATGGCAGAAGGGAATGTCACCTTTAAAAATATCCTCGGTACGGAGCTCACCTGCCCGCTTCATCTCACTGCGGTACAGATGACGATGAATAAGGCACAGATGGGGTAGCCCGGGCGCGGAAGGCCCAAGCTCCAGCGTCTCAATATGGGGTTCTGAGGGACCATTACCTTTTTCAAGGAGACAACTGGCCTGTAAATTGACGTTACGCTGCTGTTCCCAGAGACGGGATTTTTGCTTGTCGGTGAGTTTTTTCACTTAACGCCTCCCTGAATAGTCCGTTTGCCACAAGTATAAGCAGCAAAACGCGCTTTCGCAGGGAGGGCTACATAACGCGGGCCGGAGAAGCCCGCGCTCAGAAGAGTTACGGCAGAACTTTGGCGGAGAGGATAACCACTGGTTTTGACGGGACATTCTGATACGGACCGACGTCGTGAGTAGGCACCTGAGAAATCTTGTCAGCCACGTCCATCCCTTTCACGATTTTACCAAAGACCGCATAGCCAAAGTCGCGCTGACCGTGGTCGAGGAAGGCGTTATCCGCTACGTTGAGGAAGAACTGGCTGGTCGCGCTGTCTTTGTCCGCGGTACGCGCCATTGAGATGGTGCCGCGCTTGTTCAGCAGGCCGTTGTCCGCTTCGTTTTTAATTGGCGGGTTTGGCTGTTTCTGCTGCATTTGCTCGTTGAAACCGCCACCCTGAATCATGAAGCCTGGGATCACGCGGTGGAATGTGGTGTTGTTGTAGAAACCGCTGTTCACATAGTCGAGGAAGTTTTTCACGGAAACAGGGGCTTTCTGGCTATTCAGTTCCAGCTCAATATTCCCGGCGGAGGTGGTCAGCAGAACGTGAGGGTCCCCTTTTGCTGCCAGCGCAGCAGGGGAAACGGCAGAAAGAGCAAACACAGCTGCGACAGCCGCCAGTGTTGATTTGAGCATGAGAATTCCTTAACAAAGCGCAGTATAAAAAGCGAATGGCTTGATTCTAAAGAGCAGTATGAACGGAGACCAGCCTTTTACCTAATTTTACGAAGTTGAAACAATTATTACTACGCAAACGATTGGTTATGCCGCCAATTAATGTGATTTAGATCACACTAAAACCTGCAATGACACATTCATTGCCCTTAAAAGATGGGAATAGATCACTTTAACGACTAAAATCTGCCCGCTCTCAGCGCCCCCTGGGCGCTTTTCTTTTTCTGAACAGGCCAGACATGACTAACAGCAATCGCATCAAGCTCACATGGATCAGCTTCTTCTCCTACGCCCTGACCGGCGCGTTGGTGATCGTCACCGGGATGGTGATGGGGAATATCGCAGACTACTTCCATCTGCCCGTTTCCAGCATGAGTAACACCTTCACCTTCCTCAACGCGGGGATCCTGATCTCTATCTTCCTGAATGCCTGGCTGATGGAAATCGTCCCGCTGAAAACCCAGTTACGCTTTGGCTTTGTACTGATGGTCGCCGCCGTGGCGGGTCTGATGCTAAGCCACAGCATCGCCCTGTTCTCCGCCGCCATGTTCGTTCTCGGTCTGGTCAGCGGGATCACTATGTCGATTGGTACGTTCCTGATTACCCATATGTATGAAGGCCGCCAGCGCGGCGCGCGTCTGCTGTTTACCGACTCCTTCTTCAGCATGGCCGGGATGATTTTCCCAATGGTCGCGGCCGTTCTGCTGGCCCGCAGCATTGAGTGGTACTGGGTCTATGCCTGCATTGGTCTGGTCTACGTGGCGATCTTTATTCTGACCTTCGGCTGCGAGTTCCCGGTGCTGGGCAAAAAAGCGCAAACCACTGCAAAACCCGTCGCGAAAGAGAAATGGGGTATCGGCGTACTGTTCCTCTCCATCGCCGCCCTGTGCTACATCCTGGGCCAGCTGGGCTTTATCTCCTGGGTACCGGAATACGCCAAAGGTCTGGGTATGAGCCTGAACGATGCGGGTAAACTGGTGAGCGATTTCTGGATGTCTTACATGTTCGGCATGTGGGCGTTTAGCTTCATCCTGCGCTTCTTCGACCTGCAGCGCATTCTGACCGTGCTGGCGGGCCTGGCGACCGTGCTGATGTATCTGTTCATCAACGGCTCCCCGGAACATATGCCGTGGTTCATTCTGACCCTGGGCTTCTTCTCCAGCGCCATTTATACCTCGATCATTACCCTGGGCTCCCTGCAGACCAAAGTGGCCTCGCCGAAGCTGGTTAACTTCGTTCTGACCTGCGGCACCATCGGCACCATGCTGACCTTCGTGGTGACGGGCCCGATCGTTGCCCACAGCGGCCCGCTGGCCGCGCTGCACACCGCGAACGGTCTGTACGCCGTGGTGTTCATCATGTGCTTCGTTCTGGGCTTCGTGACCCGCCACCGCCAGCACAACGCGGTAGCGGCATCGCACTAAACCCTGCGCCCCTTTGCATTACGCAGAGGGGCTGTTTCTGGCAAAACTCACCTCTTCTCCTCCGGTATCCATCTGGATCCAGGTCTGCGCCAGCTGCGTGGTGGCAATAATTCGCCCCTGACGAATCGACCAGCGCACCGGCACCTGACAGCGCACCGCTTCAAACCCACTCTCAGCAGGCAAAATAATCAGGTTTGCCGGGTTTCCCGTAGCAATACCGTAATCGCTCAGGCCAAAGGTGCGGGCGCTGTTATGGGTAATCAGGTTCAGGCCGCTGTCGATTTGCGGATAGCCCATCATCTGGCAGACGTGCAGCCCCATATGCAGCACCTGCAGCATGTTGCCGGTGCCGAGCGGGTACCACGGATCGAAGACATCGTCATGACCAAAGCAGACGTTAATACCTGCTTCCTGCAGTTCTTTCACGCGGGTGATGCCGCGGCGCTTCGGATAGTCATCAAAGCGCCCCTGCAGGTGGATATTGACCAGCGGGTTAGCGACGAAGTTAATCCCCGACATCTTCAGCAGACGGAAGAGCCGCGAGGTGTAAGCGCCGTTGTAGGAGTGCATGGCGGTGGTATGGCTCGCCGTCACGCGCGGGCCGATGCCGGCCTCATACGCCAGCGCTGCCACCGTCTCGACAAACCGCGACTGCTCGTCGTCGATTTCATCGCAGTGGATATCCAGCGGACGGTCATACTTCTTCGCCAGTTCAAAAGCGATATGCAGCGACTGTACGCCATACTCGCGGGTGAACTCGAAGTGTGGGATCGCCCCCACCACGTCGGCGCCCAGCTTTAACGCCTCTTCCAGCAGCGCCGCGCCGTTCGGGTAAGAGAGAATCCCTTCCTGCGGAAACGCAACGATTTGCAGCGTTACCCACGGGGCCACCTCCTGCTTCACCTCCAGCATCGCCTTCAGGGCGGTAAGCGTCGGGTCGGAGACATCCACATGGGTTCGGACAAACTGGATGCCGTTAGCGATTTGCCACTTCAGCGTTTTCCAGGCGCGCGCTTTCACGTCGTCATGGCTGAGCAACGCCTTGCGCTCCGCCCAGCGCTCAATACCCTCAAACAGCGTGCCGGACTGGTTCCAGTTCGGCTCGCCCGCCGTCTGGGTCGTATCAAGATGGATATGCGGCTCAATGAACGGCGGGATAGCCAGCCCACCGCGCGCATTCAATACTTCATAACTTTCGGCGTGGGTGTCGTCCATCGGGGTGATGTCACCAAATCGCCCGTTCTCAATGGCGAGCTGCCACAGCCCTTCCCGACCCGGTAAACGAACATTCTGAACAAGCCATAACGGTGTTGTAGACATACCCTTCCCCTAAAAAACGCCGCTGATTTTCAGGCGTATCGATTTTGGCAAAACCATCTCCTGATTTGTACACAAATTCAACGAGCACGAAAAGCCTGCGATTTCCGACACTTATAAAAATCCTGACAAATCAGTCGCATACCACCTAAGGAGTAGGCTAAGACGTATTTGATTTGCATCAATAAGCGCCCCTGCTGAATCGTTAAGGTAGGCAATAATAGAAAAGAAATCGAGGCAATAATGAGCAAACTCAGACTCGCTATCATCGGTAACGGCATGGTCGGCCACCGCTTTATTGAGGATCTTCTCGATAAGGCCGATGCTGAGCAGTTCGATATTACCGTGTTCTGTGAAGAACCCCGCAAGGCGTACGACCGTGTGCACCTGTCTTCCTACTTCTCCCATCATACCGCCGAAGAGCTCTCTCTGGTGCGTGAAGGTTTCTACGAGAAGCATGGCGTAAAAGTGCTGGTGGGCGAACGCGCTATCACCATCAACCGTCAGGAAAAAGTGATCCACTCCAGCGCCGGGCGTACGGTTTTTTACGACAAGCTGATCATGGCGACGGGCTCCTATCCGTGGATCCCGCCAATTAAAGGCTCGGAAACTCAGGATTGCTTCGTCTACCGTACCATTGAAGACCTTAACGCCATCGAATCCTGCGCGCGTCGAAGCAAACGCGGCGCGGTGGTGGGCGGCGGCCTGCTGGGTCTGGAAGCGGCAGGCGCGCTGAAAAACCTCGGCGTTGAAACCCACGTCATCGAATTTGCCCCGATGCTGATGGCAGAACAGCTCGACCACATGGGCGGTGACCAGCTGCGTCGTAAAATCGAAAGCATGGGCGTGAAGGTTCACACCAGCAAGAACACCAAAGAGATCGTTCAGGAAGGGACTGAAGCGCGCAAAACCATGCGCTTTGCCGACGGCAGCGAGCTGGAAGTAGACTTCATCGTCTTCTCCACCGGTATTCGTCCGCGCGACAAGCTGGCGACCCAGTGCGGTCTTGCCGTGGCGCAGCGCGGCGGGATCATGATTAACGACACCTGCCAGACCTCCGATCCGGATATCTACGCGATTGGCGAATGCGCCAGCTGGAACAACCGCGTATACGGTCTGGTGGCGCCCGGCTACAAAATGGCGCAGGTCGCAGTGGACCATATCCTCGGCAGCGAAAACGCCTTTACCGGCGCAGACATGAGCGCCAAGCTGAAGCTGCTGGGCGTAGATGTCGGCGGTATTGGCGATGCGCACGGCCGCACCCCGAATTCCCGCAGCTATGTCTATCTCGACGAAAGCAAAGAGGTCTACAAACGACTCATCGTCAGTCAGGACAACAAAACCCTGCTCGGCGCGGTGCTGGTGGGCGACACCAGCGACTTCGGCAATCTGCTCCAGCTGGTGCTCAACGCCATCGAACTGCCGGAAAACCCGGACGCGCTGATCCTTCCGGCTCATGCCTCCAGCGGCAAGCCGTCAATCGGCGTGGATAAACTGCCGGACAGCGCGCAGATTTGCTCCTGCTTCGACGTCACCAAAGGCATGCTGATCTCCGCCATCAACAAAGGCTGCCACACCGTTGCGGCCCTGAAAGCCGAAACCAAAGCCGGTACCGGCTGCGGCGGCTGTATTCCGCTGGTCACTCAGGTGCTGAACGCCGAACTGGCAAAACAGGGCATCGAAGTGAACAACAACCTGTGCGAGCACTTCGCGTATTCTCGCCAGGAGCTGTATCACCTGATCCGCGTGGAGGGCATTAAGTCCTTCGACGAACTGCTGGCGAAGCACGGCCAGGGCTACGGCTGCGAAGTCTGTAAACCGACCGTCGGCTCCCTGCTGGCCTCCTGCTGGAACGAGTACGTGCTCAAGCCCGAGCATACGCCGCTGCAGGACACCAACGACAATTTCCTGGCCAACATCCAGAAAGACGGCACCTACTCCGTGATTCCACGTTCCGCCGGCGGCGAAATCACGCCGGAAGGGCTGGTCGCGGTGGGCCGTATCGCACGTGAATTTAACCTCTACACCAAAATTACCGGCTCCCAGCGTATCGGCCTGTTTGGCGCGCAGAAGGACGACCTGCCGGAAATCTGGCGTCAGCTGATTGAAGCGGGCTTCGAAACCGGCCACGCGTACGCCAAAGCGCTGCGTATGGCGAAAACCTGCGTGGGCAGCACCTGGTGCCGCTACGGCGTCGGCGACAGCGTGGGCTTCGGCGTTGAGCTGGAAAACCGCTACAAAGGCATCCGTACCCCGCACAAAATGAAGTTTGGCGTCTCCGGCTGCACCCGCGAATGTGCGGAAGCGCAGGGTAAAGACGTGGGTATTATTGCCACCGAGAAAGGCTGGAACCTCTATGTGTGCGGCAACGGCGGGATGAAACCGCGCCATGCGGACCTGCTGGCGGCGGATCTTGATCGCGACACGCTGATTCAGTATCTCGACCGATTCATGATGTTCTATATCCGCACCGCCGATAAGCTGACCCGTACCGCTTCCTGGCTCGATAACCTGGAAGGCGGCATCGACTACCTTAAATCAGTCATTATCGACGACAAGCTGGGCCTGAACGAGCATCTGGAAGCCGAGATGGACCGCCTGCGCGAGGCGGTGATCTGCGAATGGACGGAAACCGTCAACACCCCGGCGGCGCAGACGCGCTTCAAACACTTCATAAATAGCACCCAGCGCGACCCGAACGTGCAGGTAGTGCAGGAGCGTGAACAGCATCGTCCGGCGACACCGTATGAACGCATTCCGGTTACGCTGGTGGAGGAAAACGCATGAGCCAGTGGGTAAACATCTGCAATATTAACGACATTCTCCCCGCAACCGGCGTCTGTGCGCTGCTGGGCAACGAGCAGGTGGCGATTTTTCGCCCTCGCCACGATGAACAGGTCTTTGCTATCAGCAACATCGACCCGTTCTTCGAGGCCAGCGTGCTCTCCCGCGGACTGATTGCCGAGCATCAGGGTGAACTGTGGGTCGCCAGCCCGTTGAAAAAGCAGCGTTTCCGCTTAACCGACGGACTCTGCATGGAGGATGAAAGCTTCTCGGTCAAACACTACGACGTCCGCGTGAAGGACGGCGAGGTGCAGCTGAAAGCGTAACCCCTCGCCTTTTCAATAGGAAAGGCTTATGACCCCTTATGGGTAACGGCAGGAAAAACCGTATGTTCTGTACGATTCCTGCTGTTATCCTGACGTCAATTCTTCCCCCGCCATGAATGCTGTGAGGTAACGTCGTGGATCACCTGCCGATTTTTTGTCAATTACGCAACCGCGACTGCCTGCTCGTGGGCGGCGGCGATGTGGCTGAACGCAAAGCGCGCCTGCTGTTAGAGGCTGGCGCCCGACTGACCGTTAACGCCATTGCCTTCGCCCCACAGTTTGAGGTCTGGGCTCAGGAAGGGATGCTCACGCTGGAACAGGGAGAGTTTGATGAGTCCCTGCTGGATACCTGCTGGCTGACCATTGCAGCGACGGATGACGATGAAGTGAACCAGCGCGTGAGCGATGCCTGCGAAGCGCGCAGAATTTTCTGCAACGTGGTGGATGCGCCGAAAGAGGCCAGCTTCATCATGCCGTCGATTATCGACCGCTCGCCGCTGATGATAGCCGTATCGTCCGGCGGACGCTCCCCGGTTCTCGCCCGCCTGCTGCGGGAAAAGCTGGAAGCCCTGCTGCCGCAGCATCTTGGTCAGATTGCGCATTACGCCGGGCAGCTCCGCTCCCGCGTGAAGCAAACCTTTTCGACCGTGGGCGAGCGTCGTCGCTTCTGGGAAAAATTCTTTGTGAACGACAGGCTGGCGCAGTCGCTGGCGAATCAGGACACCAAAGCCGTTGAAGAGACCACCGAACAGCTGCTGAACGAGCCGTTGGATCACCGCGGTGAAGTGGTGCTGGTGGGCGCAGGCCCCGGCGATGCGGGCTTGCTGACGCTAAAAGGGCTACAGCAGATCCAGCAGGCCGATACCGTGGTTTACGACCGTCTGGTCTCCGATGACATCATGAACCTGGTGCGCCGCGATGCCGACCGCGTCTTCGTGGGCAAACGGGCGGGCTACCACTGCGTGCCGCAGGAGGAGATTAACCAGATCCTTCTGCGCGAGGCGCAGAAAGGTAAACGCGTGGTGCGCCTTAAGGGTGGCGATCCGTTTATCTTTGGTCGCGGCGGCGAGGAGCTGGAAACTCTCTGTGACGCGGATATTCCCTTCTCCGTCGTGCCGGGCATTACGGCGGCATCCGGCTGTTCAGCGTACTCTGGCATTCCGCTGACCCACCGCGACTACGCCCAAAGCGTGCGTCTGGTGACGGGGCATCTTAAAACCGGCAGCGAGCTGGACTGGCATAACCTGGCCGCTGAAAAGCAGACGCTGGTGTTCTACATGGGGCTAAACCAGGCAGCCACGATTCAGGCGAAGCTGCTGGAGCACGGTATGAATGCAGATATGCCCGTCGCGCTGGTCGAAAACGGCACCGCCATTACGCAGCGCGTGGTGGATGGCGTGCTGACGCAGCTAGGCGAGCTGGCGCAGCAGGTCGAAAGCCCGGCGCTGATCGTGGTGGGCCGCGTGGTTGAGCTGCGCGATAAGCTGAACTGGTTCTCGAATCACTAACGCATATTCTTCCTTTCCGGAGTAGTCCCTATGCGGACTACTCCGCTCTTACTGCTGTCGATAACATACTGCCCCGAAGTGGAACTTTCCCCTTTATTCCCTTGATATACATCTAACTTTCGTTTTTAAGACAAGGAATGCGTATGTTCAAACTGGCAAAGGCCGCCGTTTTGGTTGGCCTGTTATCGACTCTGACTGCCTGTACCGGTCATGTACAGAACACCAAAAATAACTGCAGCTACGATTACCTGCTGCACCCGGCGATCTCCATTTCGAAGATCATCGGTGGTTGCGGTCCGGCGGCACAGCAGTAAGCGTTTTACAGGCGTAAAAAAACCGGGATGTCCCGGTTTTTTGTTTAGGGAAGTGCGGCCTGATGCCCTCACCCTGACCCTCTCCCACAGGGAGAGGGTACAAACCCTAAAAACGGTAACGCTGTTACGGTTTCGCGACAAATCCAATCGCTTCATACACCGCTTTCAGGGTTTCGGACGCGCGGGCGCTGGCTTTTTCCGCGCCCTCTTTCATCACTTTCTGCAGGAAAGCTTCGTCGTTACGGTAGCGGTGATAACGCTCCTGCAGCTCAGTAAGCATGCCGGAAACGGCATCTGCCACTTCGCCTTTCAGGTGGCCGTACATCTTGCCTTCGAAGTGTTTTTCCAGCTCAGGGATGCTCTGACCGGTCACACCGGAGAGGATATCGAGCAGGTTGGAGACGCCCGCTTTGTTCTGCACGTCGTAGCGCACAACAGGCGGCTCGTCGGAGTCCGTGACCGCGCGCTTGAGTTTTTTCACCACCGATTTTGGATCTTCCAGCAGGCCGATAACGTTATTGCGGTTATCGTCAGACTTGGACATCTTCTTGGTCGGCTCAAGCAGCGACATGACGCGCGCGCCGGACTTCGGAATGAATGGCTCAGGTACTTTAAACACATCGCCATAGATCGCGTTAAAGCGCTGGGCGATGTCACGGCTCAGCTCCAGGTGCTGCTTCTGGTCTTCACCCACCGGCACCTGGTTGGTTTGATACAGCAGGATGTCTGCCGCCATCAGCACCGGATAGTCGAACAGTCCGGCGTTGATGTTTTCAGAGTAGCGGGCAGATTTATCCTTGAACTGCGTCATGCGGCTCAGTTCGCCGAAATAGGTGTAGCAATTCAGCGCCCAGCCCAGCTGCGCGTGCTCCGGCACGTGGGACTGAACGAAAATGGTGCTCTTCTCAGGATCGATGCCGCAGGCCAGGTACAGCGCCAGGGTGTCCAGCGTGGCTTTGCGCAGCTTCTCAGGATCCTGACGCGCGGTAATCGCATGGAGATCGACGATGCAGTAAATGCAATGGTACTCATCCTGCATGCTGACCCACTGACGTAGCGCACCCATGTAGTTACCAATGGTCAATTCACCTGAAGGCTGTGCGCCACTAAAAACGATGGGCTTAGTCATTGTTCAATTCCTGATTTTCACTGTGCGAAAGCCCGAGAGCGGGCAACAAATCTTTGAAGTGGTCGAAAACAACGTCCGGCTCACTCAGCGTGATGGCTTCACCGTAGTTGTAGCCATAGGTTAACCCCACGGAAGGACATCCAGCCGCGCGGGCAGCCAGAATATCATTGCGGGAATCGCCGACAAAGAGCAGCTCCGCAGGCGTTAAGGATAATTTTCCTGCCACTAGCAGCAGCGGTTCCGGATGGGGCTTTTTGTTTTGCACGTCGTCGCCGCCCACAATCACGGAGAAATACTTCGCGATATCGAGCGCTTCCAGCAGAGGTGCGACAAAAGGTGTCGGTTTGTTGGTCACCAGTCCCAGCGGAATGCCCTTCGCGGACAGCGCGCTCAGCGTTTCCTGAACGTCCGGGAACAGGAAGCTGCCCTCTTCGACCGTCTCTTCATAGAAACGATCGAACAGTTTGCGCAGAATACGCAGCTGCTCTTCCTGCGGGATATCCGCGTGATCGACGCTCGGTTTACCCTGGGCGGAACGCTGTGACGCACGCTCCTGACGCGCCCACGTCAACGCGCGCTCCATCAGAACATCGGCCCCGTTGCCAATCCACGTGACGACACGCTCTTCACCCGCAACGGGGAGTTCAAGCGCGTACAGCGCCTGGTCTACGGCGCTCGTTAAGCCCGGCGCGCTGTCGACCAGCGTGCCGTCGAGGTCAAATGCGATACCCCGAATTGCCTGCAATTTATCCATGACTTACCTTCGCCAGCTCGCGGCGCATTTCATCAATGACTTTTTTGTAATCCGGTTGGTCGAAAATGGCTGAACCGGCAACGAACATATCCGCACCTGCCGCCGCAATTTCACCAATGTTATTCACTTTCACACCGCCGTCCACTTCCAGACGAATATCGTAACCTGACTCATCAATGCGACGGCGTACTTCACGCAGCTTATCCAGCGTGTGGGGGATAAACGACTGACCGCCAAAGCCCGGGTTAACGGACATCAGCAGGATCACGTCCAGTTTATCCATGACATAATCGAGATAGCTCAGCGGCGTGGCCGGGTTAAACACCAGGCCCGCTTTACAACCGTTCTCTTTGATCAGCTGCAGCGTGCGGTCTACGTGTTCAGAGGCTTCCGGATGGAAAGTGATGATGCTGGCACCCGCTGCGGCGAAGTCAGGCACGATGCGATCAACAGGCTTCACCATAAGATGAACGTCGATCGGGGCGGTAATGCCGTAGTTACGTAATGCTTTGAGCACCATTGGGCCAATGGTCAGATTAGGGACGTAGTGGTTGTCCATAACGTCGAAATGGACAACATCTGCACCAGCCGCGAGAGCTTTGGCAGTGTCTTCACCCAGGCGGGCAAAATCGGCCGACAGAATTGAGGGAGCAATCAAAAACTGTTTCATCCGCTTCTCCTTGAAATGTGTTTACCGGCGGGCAAAACGGCTCAGGGGCGATAAAGAGCCAGAAGTTCGTCCACCTTTTTACGCGTGCCGCCGTTGCTGCTAATGCTACGCCGCACCTTAACCTGAAAATGCTTCGCGGCTTTGTACCATTCGCGCGTATCAGGCGTGTCGTGATTTGAAATTAACACCGGAATTCTTTTGCTGACCAGCTTTTCCGCCATCTCAGCCAGACGAGCCTGTTCGGCCGGGCTGAAGCTGTTGGTGTGATAAGCGGTGAAATTCGCCGTTGCAGACAATGGTGCGTAAGGCGGATCACAGTAAACCACCGAGTTTACGCCTGCCAGCTCCATACACTCTTCATAGGAGAGGCAATGAAACTCAGCGTTCTGCGCTTTTTCGGCAAAGTGATACAGCTCGTCCTGCGGGAAATACGGGCGCTTATAGCGACCAAACGGCACGTTAAATTCCCCACGAAGATTATACCGGCACAGGCCGTTGTAACCATGACGGTTGAGATAGAGGAATAGCAGCGCTCTACGGAATGGATCCTGGCTCTGATTAAACTCCGCGCGGAACTGATAGTAGACGTCAGGGGTGTTGTTCTCTGGCGTAAACAGTTTGCGCGCCTCTGCGACATACTCTTCGGTGCGCAGCTTAACGATGTTATAGAGGCTGATAAGATCGTTGTTGATATCCGCCAGGATATAACGAGAAAAATCGGTGTTGAGGAACACCGATCCTGCACCCACGAAAGGCTCGATTAGACACTCGCCTTCAGGCAGGTGCTTTTTAATATCATCGAGCAGGGGGTATTTTCCCCCTGCCCATTTCAGAAAAGCGCGATTTTTTTTCATGCTGACTAACTGATTACACCTTCTCCGGCTGTGGAGAAAGCTCCGACAGCATCCTGCGCTTTAAACATTACTTCAGATCGGCCTGAACCTGATGAATCGGCTTCGCCCAGGGGTTTTTCGCCTGAACATCCGCTGGCAGTGCCGCAACGGCACGTTTTGCTTCATCTTTGGACGAATAAACACCGCTCACCAGCACATACCAGGGCTGACCGTTACGGGTCGTCTGATAAACAACATAGTTTTTCAGATTTGATTTCTTCGCCCAGCTGTTGAGGTTGTCATAGTTAGACGAACTGCTCAGCTGCAGCGTGTAGTTGCTGGATGGCGCAGACTTTAGCGAACCAACGTTACCTGCCGTTTTGCCTGCGGCGCTGCTGGAGGCTGTTGCCGTGGCAGCTGGAGCCGTTGCTGCAGGCGCAGCTGTGGCAGCCGGTGCTGTTGTGGTCGCCGTTGCTTTCGGCGCCGTCTGCGTGACTGGCGCTTTCGCAGGCTCGCTCACCGCCGCGGTTTCAGTATGTTTCGACTGTGCCGGTACGGCTTTCACTTCAGGCGCTTTGACTACTGACTGAGGTTTGGTTTCACGCTTAGGCTCAATCACCGCCTGCTTACGTTCAGGACGTGTCGCAGTTTGTTGCGTCTGGCGCGGTTTGGTTTCCGTCGCAGCCGTTTGTGGCTGGGCGTTACCACCGCGAATCGGGGCAACGGTTGCCGGCTCGGTTGGCAGCGTGGAGTTAACCACGACGTTATCAACCTGCTGCTGGTTCTGCGGCTGCGTCAGCGCATTGTTCAGGTCTCCCTGAACTTCTACGCGCTGCTGACCTTCAGGCGTAGCAGGTGCCTGGCCCTGAGCAGGGGTTGAAGAAACGGGCGGCAGAGAAACATCCTGCGGCGCTGTAGTGTTGCCTGCGGTCTGCTCTGCAGAAGTCGCACCCGGTGCAGGCTGAGCACCATTCGCCTGATTGGTCGCATCGTTACCGGACAGGTTGATGCTCTTCTCAGCGGAAGCCGTTTGCTCGGTTGAGTTCGTTGACGGCGCTTTAAGCGCGGAGCCAATGCCGACAATCAGCAGCACAAGCACCAGAACGCCAAGGCCCATCATGATGTACTGGCGGGAAGCCGGTTTCGGCGCAGCGGCTTTTTTACGTTTACGCGGGCGACGCTCTACAGGCTGTTCGTCCATTGAATCTTCTTCGGACTCATAATCCTCTTCTGCTCGCTCTTCGTGCGCGTTGCGGCTGCGCGAAGGGCGACGATCGTCTGCATCCAGATCAACATCGTCAAAGTTGATCTGCGGCTCGTTATCACGTTCTGAAGATTGACGAGAACGACCAGTACGACGATCGCTGGGATCGGGTTTCAGCTCGTCTTCTGGTTTGAATTCATCCATTTAACACCCCACTCAAAGGCTTATGCCAACGACTTTGCATTTCACCTGAAGCTAAACGACCACCTGCGACAGTGGCCTGACCTTTCTAGTTGTTACGCCTGCTGACAATCAGCGATAGCGCCAAGAACGACATCGTGCGGCACTCCGCCGCGCACTTCACTCTTCCCTATTGCAAGCGGGAGTACAAGACGCATCTCACCTGCCAATACTTTTTTATCGCGCATCATGTGGGGTAAATACGCTTGCGCCGACATCTCCTGCGGCCCGGTCACCGGCAAACCTGCACGTTCAAGCAGCGCAATGATACGTGCCGTCTCTTCCGGTTTGAACTGTCCGAGGCGTTCAGAGGTGCGGGCTGCCATGACCATTCCGGCCGCGACGGCTTCACCGTGCAGCCAGTTGCCGTAACCCATTTCGGCTTCAATCGCGTGACCAAACGTATGCCCAAGATTCAGTAAAGCACGTAAGCCCGTTTCACGCTCGTCTGCAGCGACAACTTCTGCTTTCAGCTCACAGCAACGACGAATGCAGTATGCCAGTTTAGCCTCATCCAGGCCCAGCAACGCATCCATATTCTCTTCAAGCCAGACAAAGAACTCGCCATCCAGAATAATGCCGTATTTGATCACTTCCGCCAGACCCGAAGCCAGTTCGCGCTTCGGCAGGGTTTTCAGACAGTCGAGATCCACCACCACCGATGCAGGCTGGTAGAACGCGCCAATCATGTTTTTGCCGAGCGGATGGTTGACTGCCGTTTTGCCACCCACAGAGGAGTCGACCTGGGACAGCAACGTGGTTGGGATTTGAATAAAACGGACGCCGCGCTGATAGCTTGCGGCCGCAAAGCCGGTCAGATCGCCCACAACACCGCCGCCCAGGGCAAGCAGTGTTGTATCGCGACCGTGCGGTTTTTGCAGCAATGCGGTAAAGACGGTATCCAGTACCGTCAGGCTTTTATACTGCTCGCCATCGGGGAGAATCACACTGTCGACTTTTACGCCCGCCTGCTCAAGCAGATGGCGTACGCGGTCGAGATAAAGCGGAGCCAGCGTCTCATTGGTGACCAGCATCGCCTGATCACCCGCTTTCAGTGGTAAAAAGGAAGCTGGGTCGTTAAACAAACCAGCCGCGATGGTGATAGGGTAACTACGTTCCCCGAGAGTAACTGTAATCCTCTCCATGACGCGACATCCACCTTTAATGCTTTTACCCGCAGGCGAGTGTATATAAAGCCAGAATCAGTTGCTTTCCAGCATATGAATAATCTGGTTTGCAACCACTTTAGCGCTCTGGTCGTCAGTACGAATGGTCACATCGGCAATCTCTTCATACAGCGGATTGCGTTCATCGGCCAATGCTTCCAGAACTTCGCGTGGTGGCGTTTCAACCTGCAGCAGCGGGCGCTTTTTATCGCGCTGCGTACGTGCCAGCTGTTTCTCGATAGTCGTCTCAAGATAGACCACTACGCCACGGGCGGAGAGACGGTTACGGGTTTCGCGAGATTTCACAGAACCGCCGCCTGTTGCCAGAACGATGCCCTGTTTTTCCGTGAGTTCGTTGATCACTTTTTCTTCTCGGTCACGGAAACCTTCTTCGCCTTCTACATCGAAAACCCAGCCCACATCAGCTCCGGTTCGTTTCTCAATCTCTTGATCAGAATCGTAAAATTCCATATTGAGTTGTTGAGCTAACTGACGCCCAATAGTGCTTTTGCCGGCACCCATAGGCCCAACCAGAAAGATATTGCGTTTCTCTGCCATTTTATCGGTACTACTAAGACTATTCGTTAATGGTAATCCCCGCTTCGCAGACACCCAGCGTAGCAGGACATGAACTGAAACCTCATATGCAATAGAGCGAGAGTCAGACTAAAAATTATCTCAATACTCCGGCTTGTTTGGCAACTGATTAAATCACCGCGTCGGGCGCATAAGGTAATAAGACGTAAGTCCAACTCAAATCGGTACTCCTTGTATGCTAATTCATGCCCCACGTCAAACATCTGCAACAAACTGAATGCAAAATCATTGCGGGGATCGTTACCCGTCAGCGAATACCGACCAGACGTGGCGTAATAAACACCACTAACTCGCGCCGTTCATTATCCTTACCATCGTGACGAAAAAGCTGCCCAAGCCAGGGGATTTTCCCGAGCCCGGGCACGCTGTCACTGCCGGTTTTGTTTTTCTGCGAAAAAATTCCGCCCAACGCCAGCGTTTCTCCACTTTTTACCTCCACCTGGGTTTCAATCTCCTGTTTGTCGATCGCCAGCGTTTCGCCGTCAGCCTGCTGCAGAACCTGTCCCGGCATATTTTCACTAATATGCAATTTCAGGCGCACGCGCCCCCCCGGCAATACCACCGGCGTGACCTCCATGCCTAATACCGCCTCCTTAAACTCAACTGAGGTCGCCCCGCTTTCACCGCTTGAGACCTGATACGGGATCTCACTCCCCTGCTTGATGCTGGCTGGTTGCATATGCGAGGCCAGAAGCCTCGGGCTGGCGATAATATCGACCTGCTGTTTTTGCTCCAGCGCAGAGAGTTCCAGATCAAGCAGCCGACCATTGATCCGTCCGATGTTAAAACCCACGTGGCTGGTGGCGCTGGCAACGGAAAGATCGCTGCCAAGCGTGGTGAGCTGTCCAACTTTGCCCGCGTCGGTGGCGTCGGCGAGATTCCACTTCACCCCTAGCTCGCGCAGGCTTTTTTCATTAATGGTCACAATGTGCGCCGCCAGCTCGACCTGTTCGACGGGAATATCCATCTGGGCGGCCCAGCGCTGTAGAGTCTCCACCACCGTCTGGTTATCCCGAATCAGCAGCCGGTTGGTACGCGTGTCGACGGATAAACTCCCCTTTGGACTCAGGAGTTTTTCCGCGGCTTTCTGCAGCTCTCCGGCATCGGCATAGGAAAAAGCGATGCTGTGAGACACCAGCGGCGCATCAAGCTGTCTTCGGGCCCGCTCCTGTTCCGAGCGTTCCTGCTGTTCACGCTGCCAGGCCGCGGTATACACATAAAAAATGCCGCCCTCCTCTCGCAAAACGAGGCCAGCGCTGGCGACAACCGTCTGTAATGCCTGTCGCCAGGGGACGCGCTTCAGGTTGAGCGAAAGCGTGCCGCCGACATCAGGCGATATCACAAGATTTCTATTCTCCTGGGCAACCAGACTCTGTAGTACCTGGGCTACAGGAACGTCATCCACCACCAGCGTGACCGGTTTTGGCGCGGCGGCCCACAGCGGATGGCTGAACGCCAGCAGCCACAGCATTATCCGTAAATTCATTCTTATCCTTTCCTTCTCGTTGCCACGTCCATTTTCCTGGTTCACATGTGTCACCCACATCAACAACCAGATCCGTTTCATTGATGGTTGTTATCGTCCAGCCTTCCGGAAAGCGCTCATGCGTTTTCAGCCGATACCAGCGCTTTTGCCCATCCTGTAAAATACCGATAGCCTGCTGTCCACCCACCATGCCGCGATAGTGCCACTGCGCCAGCTCGGCAATGGCGCAGGGATCGTCCGGCGGGTGAAAGGGATCGCGCATACCGGTCAGTAGCAGCGCAGAGCAAACCAGCAAACATCGCGTGCTATTTCGCATGTTCTAGCTCCAGCCGCAGGCGCAACGCTGTGCCATGTGGTGTAATCGCGAAAGCGGCGATCTGCACATCCCGCTGCGCCAGCCGGGAAAAAAGCGCCGGGATAGCCTGCCACTCTACCTCCAGCATCAGTTCTCCTCCGTTCTGTAGCGGCTTCCAGTGAACGAGCTTCTCGTCATCGCCCTGAAAATCGAGCGGGGAGAACGGCGTCTTCTCCAGTGCTTCCGTTATTTTCGGACGAAACGGCGTCTTTCTGACGGCAGACCATAACGCTGCATTCGTCCTCACGTCCTGAATCCGCTGGCGTTGTCGTTCGGCACTCTGCCCGTCTACCGGTCTGAGCATGGTGCCCCACGCTGCCAGTCCAGCCAGGAGGCTCGCCAGAAACCAGAAGAGCACCCGATTCCAGGGACGGCTTTCGCACCAGCGTTCTAACAGGGTATCCACGCGTTACCCCTCGCTTTTAAGATGAAGGGTGAACATCCATCGCCCCTGGCTGTCCTGCCGAAGCTCACCCGTCGTCCCGGGCGTAAAATCCGCTATTAGGCCAAGCGCATCGCGCAGAGCAGACAGGGCGGGCAGGGTTATGGCATACCCGCTCAGCATCAGAGCAGGGGGCTGATAGCGCAACTCCGTCAGCCAGACCTGTGCCGGAACGGCGCGGGAAAGGGATTCCAGCACCGGTTGCCATGCCCGTTGTTGCACGGTCTGCACGGGCATCTGCGCCTGTGCGGTCAGTCTTTGCCGGGCGACAAGCGCGTGCTGCACGGACTGCATTCCCGTCAGATCCGTTTGCAGCGCGCGCAGCCTCACGAGATGGTTCATCCGCAGACAGAAAATGGTCACGAACAGCAACAGCACTGTGCCGACACACATTGCGCCCCAGAAGCGCAGGCATCGCGAGCGCCGCTGCTGTCGCCACGGCAGAAAGTTCATGATGCTCATGCGGGTACCTCACTCATGGCCAAAGCCAGCGCAACGGTATAATCAGCGCCGCAGTCCGGTAATGGAGCATGGTAACGTTCCAGGATTTCCCACGGGTCACGTCGGCTATCAAACAGCGCGATGTCATCCGGCCCAAAAGCCAGCAGCGCCGCCAGCTCAGCCACGCTTTCTGCTTCGGTAGTTAAGCGGCGTCCCCACTGGTGGCGCATAGCCCAGAGCCACTGCCGATCGTCCCGCCAGGCGATGCATTTCGCTGGTGCCACCGCAGGAAGAAGATTCGCCAGCGCGCTGGCATCCGGAGTAATGGTTACCAGCCGCAAACGCAGCGTTTTCGCCAGCGCCAGTAGGGTGTCGACCTCGTTATTTTGCGCGGCAGTCACGTGAAAGGTATTGCTGAAGGTATCCTGCGCGTAATCGAAACAGAGCGTTTCGGCAGACATCTCCAGTTCTCGCGCGAGCGCCGCACCGAGCCATGTTAGCTGCTCGCTGTCGCGCAGCGCAGCGGCCGGAAGGGGAAGCGACCGCTGCAGGGTGCGTGCTGCCGGGAAAGAGAGGAACACGCGGTGGTAGTGGGGCAGCGTTTTTCGCCAGTCGCGTAACGCATCAACCATCTGTTCTGGCTGACAAATTTTGCCGTCACGAATGATACCTTCGGCCAGAGGTATCGCCCACCAGCGGCGTAAGCACCAGCCAGACCTCTCCCGGGCCAACGAGACGATTCGCACCCTATCCTGTTGAATATGAACGCCCGTTTGCCATATTTTGAAAGCCATGCTTCACGATCTCCTTATCGCCCGTCGTCTTGACGGCTATATCAATGAATCAGGCTTGCCTTTATACTACCGCGCGATTGTTTAGAAACTGCCCAAGTGAAACCAAATGGGAAATCTCCGGTGAAGTTCGTAAAGTATTTATTCATCCTTGCAGTCTGTTGCATTCTGCTGGGAGCAGGCTCGATTTACGGTTTGTACAAATATATTGAGTCACAGCTGCCTGATGTCGCCACGCTTCGCGATGTGCGCCTCCAGATCCCGATGCAAGTCTATAGCGCCGATGGCGAGCTGATGGCGCAGTATGGCGAGAAGCGCCGTATTCCGCTGACCTTAAACCAAATTCCACCCGTGATGGTGAAAGCCTTTATCGCCACGGAGGACAGCCGTTTTTACGAGCACCACGGTGTCGATCCGGTGGGAATTTTCCGTGCCGCGAGCATTGCGTTGTTCTCTGGTCACGCCTCTCAGGGGGCGAGCACCATTACGCAGCAGCTGGCGCGTAACTTCTTCCTCAGCCCTGAAAAGACGCTGATACGTAAGATCAAAGAGGTATTCCTTGCGATCCGTATTGAGCAGCTGCTGAGCAAAGACGAAATCCTTGAGCTGTACCTCAACAAAATCTACCTAGGCTACCGCGCCTATGGCGTGGGGGCTGCCGCACAGGTGTACTTCGGCAAGCCTGTTGAGCAACTCACCTTAAGCGAAATGGCCACCATAGCAGGTCTGCCAAAAGCGCCATCCACGTTTAACCCGCTCTACTCGCTCGATCGCGCCACCGCGCGTCGCAACGTCGTCCTGTCACGTATGCTGAGCGAAGGCTACATCAGCCAGAGCGAATACGACCAGGCGCGTAACGATGTCATTGACGCTAACTACCACGCCCCTGAGATCGCCTTTGCATCTCCTTATCTGACCGAAATGGTTCGCCAGGAGATGGTGAATCGCTATGGTGACAAGGCCTATGAAGATGGCTATCGCGTGTACACCACCGTCACCCGCAAAGTCCAACAGGCGGCTCAGGAAGCGGTACGGAACAACGTGATGGACTACGATATGCGTCACGGCTATCGCGGCCCGTCAAACGTGCTCTGGAAAGTGGGCGAAAGCGCGTGGGACAGCAAAAAAATCACCAGTACGCTGAAGGCGCTGCCAACCTATGGTCCGCTCCTGCCTGCCGTGGTGACGCAGGCCGATCCTCAGGAAGCCGTTGCGACGCTCGCGGACGGCACCTCCGTCTCTCTGCGCATGGACGGTGTCCGCTGGGCGCGTCCGTACCGCTCGGATACCCTACAGGGCGCAACGCCGCGTAAAGTGACCGATGCAGTTCAGACCGGGCAGCAAATCTGGGTGCGCAAAGTAGGCGAAGCCTGGTGGCTGGCACAGGTGCCGGACGTCAACTCGGCCCTGGTCTCTATCAATCCACAGAACGGTGCGATCCTGGCCCTGGTCGGCGGGTTTGATTTCAACCAGAGCAAATTTAACCGCGCCACGCAGGCGCTGCGTCAGGTCGGTTCCAATATCAAACCGTTCCTCTACACGGCCGCGATGGATAAGGGACTGACCCTCGCCAGCATCCTCAACGACGTGCCAATCTCCCGCTGGGATGCCGGTGCGGGTTCCGACTGGCAGCCGAAGAACTCCCCTGCGGAGTATGCCGGTCCTATTCGTCTCCGTCAGGGTCTGGGGCAGTCGAAAAACGTGGTGATGGTGCGCGCCATGCGCGCGATGGGCGTCGACTATGCCGCAGAGTATCTGCAGCGCTTCGGTTTCCCGGCACAGAACATCGTTCGCACCGAGTCGCTGGCGTTAGGCTCAGCCTCCTTTACGCCGCTTCAGGTCGCCCGCGGGTACTCGGTGATGGCTAATGGCGGCTTCCTGATTGACCCGTACTTCATCAGCAAGATCGAAAACGATCAGGGCGGCGTGCTGTTCGAAGCGAAGCCGAAAATTGCCTGCCCTGACTGCGATATTCCGGTCATTTATGGCAATACGCCGAAATCCGAGGTGCTTGAGAATAAGGACATGGAAGACCCTGCCGTGTCGCAGGAGCAGCAGAACGGCGTTGTGCCACAGCCGCAGCTCGAGCAGGCGAACCAGGCGCTGGTGGCGCAGACCGGCGCGCAGGAGTACGCACCGCATGTGATCAACACGCCGCTGTCGTTCCTGATTAAGAGCGCGCTGAACACCAACATCTTCGGTGAACCGGGCTGGCAGGGTACCGGCTGGCGCGCAGGTCGTGATTTGCAGCGCCATGATATCGGCGGTAAAACGGGGACAACCAACAGCTCGAAAGATGCGTGGTTCTCCGGCTACGGCCCGGGCGTGGTGACATCAGTCTGGATCGGCTTCGACGATCACCGCCGTGATTTAGGTCGTACCACGGCATCCGGCGCGATTAAGGATCAGATTTCCGGCTACGAAGGCGGAGCGAAGAGCGCGCAGCCGGCCTGGGATGCCTATATGAAGTCCGTTCTTGAAGGTGTGCCGGAGCAGCCGTTAACGCCGCCGCCAGGCGTGGTGACGGTCAATATCGACCGCAGCACCGGTCAGCTTGCCAATGGCGGTAATAGTCGCGAAGAGTATTTCATTGAAGGCACCCAGCCAACCACACAGGCGGTGCACGAGGTGGGTACAGAGATCATCGATAACGGCGAAACGCACGAGCTGTTCTAACCACAAAGCAAAACGGCAACCTCTGGTTGCCGTTTTTGTGTTTGCTCCCTCTCCCGTGGGAGAGGGTTGGGGCGAGGGCATCAGGCCATTACAGTCGCCCCTGCCCCTTTAACCATTCCCGGACCAGGAACAGCGCGCTCACGTTGCGGGCCTCATTAAAGTCAGGGTCTTCCAGCAGATCCATCAGGTGCGCTAGCGGCCAGCGAACCTGCGGCAACGGCTCCGGCTCATCCCCTTCCAGCGATTCAGGATAGAGATCTTCAGCTACCACGATATTCATTTTGCTGGAAAAATAGGACGGTGCCATGCTCAGCTTTTTCAGGAATGAAAGCTCATTAGCCCCGAACCCCACCTCTTCTTTCAGCTCGCGGTTCGCCGCTTCAAAGACGGTTTCACCCGGGTCGATAAGCCCTTTCGAGAACCCGAGCTCGTAAGATTCCGTTCCCACAGCGTATTCGCGGATCAAAATCAGATGATCGTCGACAATGGGAACAATCATCACCGCTTCGCGCGAAGAAGGGCGCATACGTTCATAAACGCGACGCACACCGTTGCTGAACTCCAGATCCACACTTTCGACATTAAACAGGCGCGATTTGGCGACAGTTTCAACATTCAGAATGGTGGGTTTTTGTAGTGGTTTGCTCATCTTGATGGGTCTTAGCAGTGAGAACTGGCGTTATTGTGCGATACGCTGCACGGTTTCGGCAATGTCAATTGTTCTTTATTTACATTTATGCAACGTATTTGGGATCAATCCTCAATTCAAAACAAATGTCAAGAGGTTGAAATGTTTCCAGGAATTTGCTGATATCGCGCCATAACAGGCTTTGCTATCATCACCTGTCACTGGGATGCGCTTCAGAATGCTCAAGTTCGACTCCATACTTGCCGATAGCCAACCACAGACTCTCATTCAATGTAAAGGTGCTACTGACTACACCTGTAAGAAGATAAGTAAGATGGGGAAAGCATGAGCACCATTTTGATTGTTCTCGCTGCTATGCTGGCCGGTGCGTTGGTTGCAGGGTGGTTGTACAGGCGCCGCGTACAGCGCCGTTATCGCCTGCCCTTTTTAAATGCATTTGCGGGTGCGAGCACGCGTAAACTTACGCAAGACGAGCGCGATGCGGTTGAAAACTATCTCGAAATCCTGAACCGTACTCAGTTAACGCCTGGGCCAACGGGAGCCACCGCTGCGCCCGTCGCGCTAAATCTTAATGCACAAAGTGATACCGTGCTCTGCGTGACGCGCTCCATCACGCGCTATGGCATCACTACTGATGACCCTAACAAATGGCGCTATTACCTTGATTCCGTCGAAGTGCATCTGCCCCCGTCCTGGGAGCAATACATTAACGACGAAAACAGCGTTGAGCTGATTCACACCGACTCGTTGCCCCTGGTTATCTCGCTTAACGGCCATACGCTGAATGAATACCTTCAGGAAGCCCCTCGTTTTGCGCTGGAACGCGCCAGTTCAACGCAGGCCTCCATTCGTGGCGAAGAGACTGAGCAGATTGAACTGCTGAATATTCGCCAGGAAACCCATGAAGAGTACGCTTTGAGCCGCCCGGACGGCATCCGCGAAGCCATTCTGATCGTTGCTGCCTTCCTGCTCTTTTTTATCTGCCTCCTCACGCCGGATGTGTTTGTCCCCTGGCTGGCTGGCGGTGCGGTTCTGCTGCTGGCGGGCGGGCTTTGGGGGCTCTTTGCCCCACCGGCCAGAACCTCGTTGCGCGAAATCCACTGCCTGCGCGGAACGCCAAAGCGCTGGGGCCTCTTCGGTGAAAACGATCAGGAACATCTCAACAATATCTCGCTCGGTATTATCGACCTGATCTACCCGCGCCACTGGCAACCGTGGATCGCGCAGGACCTGGGGCAGAAAACCGATATTGATATCTACCTTGACCGCCACGTTGTGCGTCAGGGGCGCTTCTTATCCCTGCATGATGAAGTGAAAAATTTCCCGCTTCAGCACTGGCTTCGCAGCACGGTCATTGCCGGCGGCGCGGCGCTGGTCTTAGTCATGCTGCTGCTTTTCGTGCCGCTGGATATGCCCATCAAATTCACCCTGTCGTGGATCAAAGGGGCGCAAACCATTGAAGCGACCAGCGTCAACAAACTGGATGAAGCCGGTGTGCGCGTGGGGGACACGCTGCGCCTGAAGGGAACCGGGATGTGTAATATTCACACCCCGGGGGCGTGGAACACGCGCCAGAACTCACCGTTTATGCCGTTCGATTGCTCACAAATTATCTGGAACGACGCACCGCCGCTGCCGCTGCCGGAATCCGAAGTCGTGAATAAAGCCACGGCTCTTACCCAGACGGTTAACCGCCAGCTGCACCCGAAACCGGACGATGATTCACGCGTTAGTCCCGCACTGCGTTCGGCCATTCAAAAATCGGGCATGGTTCTGCTGGATGATTTTGGTGACATCGTCCTGAAAACGCAGGATCTTTGTTCCTCTCAGGATGAGTGCATACGTCTTAAAAATGCCCTGGTAAACCTCGGGAACAGTAAAGACTGGGACTCGCTGGTGAAACGCGCCGAAGCGGGACGACTGGATGGCGTCAACGTGCTGCTGCGGCCGGTTAGCGCTGAATCTCTGGATAACCTGGTCGCTACCTCGACGTCACCGTTCATGATGCGCGAGACCACCCGTGCGGCTCAGGCGCTGAACAGCCCGGCACCGGGCGGCTTTGTAATTGCAAGCGATGAGGGCAGCGACCTGGTCGATCAGCCTTATCCGCAGGTGGCGCTTTATGATTATCCGGCGCAGGAGCAGTGGAGCCAATTCCAGCGCCTGGCGCAGATGCTGATGCAAACGCCGTTCAGCGCAGAAGGGATTGTCACGAGTATTTATACCGACGCCAACGGCACTCGCCATATCGGCCTGCACCGGATGCCGGATAGCGCTGGGCTATGGCGCTACATCGGCACCTCGCTGCTGATGACCGCGATGCTGATCGCCATTTTCTGGAACGGTTTTATGGCCCTGCGCCGCTACCAGCGCTCGCGCACGCGGCTTGCCGACATCCAGCAGTATTACGAAAACTGCCTCAATCCTAAGCTGATCCCCTCGTCTGAGAGCCTGATCTGATAACGTCGTTGCGCGACAAGATGTGCTACCCTGTCGCGCACGTTTCTTCTGGCTGGAGTTCCCCTAATGCATCTTGATATCGCCTGGCAGGAGGTTGATACCGTTCTGCTGGATATGGACGGCACGCTGCTCGATCTCGCCTTTGATAACTATTTCTGGCAAACGCTGGTTCCAGAAACCTATGGCGAGCAGCAGGGGATCTCCCCGGCAGAAGCGCAGGCATTCATTCGTTCGCAATATAGCGCCGTGCAACATACGCTAAACTGGTACTGTCTTGACTACTGGAGCGAGCGCCTCGGTCTGGATATTTGTGCCATGACTACCGCCCAGGGCCCGCGCGCCGTTCTGCGCGAAGATACTGTGCCCTTTCTGGATGCGCTGAAAGCAAGCGGCAAGCGCCGTATCTTGCTGACCAACGCTCATCCACATAATCTGGCGGTGAAGCTGGAACATACGGGTCTGGCGTCGCACCTTGATTTATTACTTTCCACCCACACATTTGGTTATCCGAAAGAGGATCAGCGGTTGTGGCATGCGGTTAAGGAAGAGACGGGTTTGCAGCCGGAACGTACGTTGTTCATTGATGACAGCGAGCCCATTCTGGATTCTGCCGCAAGGTTTGGCATTCGCTACTGTCTGGGCGTCACCAATCCTGACTCTGGCCTGGCTGAAAAAAGCTATCTGCGCCACCCGGGACTGAACGACTATCGCCAGATGATCCCCTCACTGACCGTGAAGGAGACGCCATGAAAGAAAAACCCTCAGATGGGGTAAGACTGGATAAATGGCTGTGGGCAGCGCGTTTTTATAAAACGCGCGCCCTTGCCCGCGAGATGGTTGACGGCGGAAAAGTGCATTACAACGGCCAGCGCAGCAAACCGAGCAAGACGGTTGAGCTGAATGCCACCTTAACGCTGCGTCAGGGCAACGATGAACGTACGGTGGTGGTTAAAGCCGTTACCGAACAACGTCGACCCGCAGCGGAAGCCGTAATGCTTTATGAAGAGACGGCGGAAAGCATTGAAAAGCGCGAGAAGACCGCGCTGGCGCGCAAAATGAACGCGCTGACGATGCCTCACCCGGACCGGCGGCCGGACAAAAAAGAGCGCCGCGACCTGATGAAATTTAAACACGGTGAGACTGATTAACCTCACCCGCACGAGAGATGAAAATGGCCCAACACGACCAATTACACCGCTATCTGTTTGAACAATTCGCCGTGCGCGGCGAGCTGGTCACCGTATCCGAAACCTGGAAACAGATTCTGGAAAACCACAATTACCCGCTGCCGGTGAAGACCCTGTTGGGCGAACTGCTGGTTGCCACCAGCCTGCTTACCGCAACGCTGAAGTTTGCCGGGGATATCACCGTGCAGCTGCAGGGCGACGGCCCGATGACGCTGGCGGTCATCAACGGCAATAACCAGCAGCAGATGCGCGGCGTGGCGCGCGTTCAGGGCGATGTGCCTGAAAATGCTGACCTCAAAACGCTGGTAGGTAATGGCTACCTGGTGATCACCATCTCCCCAGAGGAAGGTGAGCGCTATCAGGGCGTGGTCGGTCTGGAAGGCGATACCCTGGCAGCCTGCCTGGAAGATTACTTCATGCGTTCTGAGCAGCTGCCGACGCGTCTGTTCATCCGCACCGGTGAAGTGGACGGCCAGCCTGCTGCGGGCGGTATGCTGCTGCAGGTTCTGCCTGCCCAGGACGCTCAGACCAATGATTTTGAGCACCTGGCGACGCTGACCGAAACCATCAAAGCGGAAGAACTCTTCAACCTGTCGGCGACCGACGTGCTGTGGCGTCTGTACCACGAAGAAGAAGTGACCGTTTACGACCCGCAGTCCGTGGAGTTCAAGTGCACGTGCTCACGCGAGCGCTGCGCTGGCGCACTGAAAACCCTGCCGGATGAAGAGATCGACAGCATCATGGCGGAAGACGGCGAAATTGATATGCACTGTGACTACTGCGGTACGCACTATGTATTCAATTCGATGGATATCGCTGAGATCCGCAACAACGCCTCCCCGGCGGATCCGCAGGTTCACTAAACCTCTCTTCCCCTCACCTTAACCTTCTCCCCAAAGGGGAGAGGGCTGGGCTGAGGGGCAAAAAACTCCACCCAAGCTGAATCGTTTTCCCAATGTAACTCTTACGTAATTTTCTTACGTGTATGCGATTACATTCACATTCTTTCCGATAAAATCACCAGCCTTTAACCTTTTCGGAACATTTTCCCCACCCAAAAAGCGATTCCTGCGATAATCCGCCTGCGCCGTGACTGGAGTCGCAGCGTTTTCCGTTAGTAAGGGTTTTGTCCAGATGCGTGAATCTATGAGCCCCGTCGCGGTAAACAACCTCAGAAAAACCCTACAATTTCAGGCAGTACATATTGGCTAAGGAGCAGTGATATGCGTGTTACTGGTTTAACCCCGCAAGATCTCAAGGCTTATGGTATTCACGACGTCCAGGAAATCGTCTACAACCCCGACTACGATACGCTGTATCAGGAAGAGCTCAATCCAACACTGGAAGGATACGAGCGTGGTGTGTTGACGAATCTTGGTGCTATCGCCGTCGATACCGGTATTTTTACCGGTCGTTCGCCGAAAGATAAGTATATCGTCCGAGACGAAACCACCCGCGATACGCTGTGGTGGGCTGACAAGGGCAAAGGGAAGAACGACAACAAACCGCTCTCCCCGGAAACCTGGCAGCACCTGAAAGGGCTCGTCACCCATCAACTTTCCGGCAAGCGTCTGTTCATTGTCGACGCTTTCTGCGGCGCTAACGCCGATACCCGTCTCTCCGTGCGTTTTATCACCGAAGTGGCCTGGCAGGCGCATTTCGTGAAAAACATGTTTATTCGTCCAACCGACGAAGAGCTGCAGGACTTCACCCCTGATTTCATCGTGATGAACGGTGCGAAATGCACCAACCCACAGTGGAAAGAGCAGGGTCTGAACTCCGAAAACTTTGTGGCCTTCAACCTGACCGAGCGTATCCAGCTGATCGGCGGTACCTGGTACGGCGGCGAAATGAAGAAAGGGATGTTCTCGGTCATGAACTACCTGCTGCCGCTGCGCGGTATCGCCTCCATGCACTGCTCGGCTAACGTCGGTGAAAAAGGCGACGTGGCGGTATTCTTCGGCCTGTCCGGCACCGGGAAAACCACCCTGTCCACCGATCCTAAACGTCGTCTGATTGGCGATGACGAACACGGCTGGGATGACGACGGCGTATTCAACTTTGAAGGCGGCTGCTACGCGAAGACTATTCGCCTGTCTGAAGAGGCCGAGCCGGATATCTTCCACGCTATCCGTCGCGATGCGCTGCTGGAAAACGTCACCGTGCGTGCCGACGGCTCCATCGACTTCGACGATGCGTCGAAAACGGAAAACACCCGCGTCTCTTACCCGATCTACCACATCGACAATATCGTGAAGCCGGTGTCAAAAGCGGGTCATGCCACGAAGGTCATTTTCCTGACGGCGGATGCGTTCGGCGTGCTGCCTCCGGTGTCTCGCCTGACCGCCAGCCAGACGCAGTACCACTTCCTCTCCGGTTTTACCGCCAAGCTGGCGGGTACCGAGCGCGGCGTGACGGAGCCAACCCCAACCTTCTCCGCCTGCTTCGGCGCGGCCTTCCTGTCGCTGCACCCGACGCAGTACGCTGAAGTGCTGGTGAAACGCATGCAGGCATCCGGCGCGAAGGCATACCTGGTGAACACCGGCTGGAACGGCACCGGCAAACGTATCTCTATCAAAGATACCCGCGCCATTATCGACGCCATTCTGGATGGTTCTCTGGACGACGCCGAAACCTTCACGCTGCCGATGTTTGACCTGGCGATCCCAACGTCGCTGCCGGGTGTAGATACGCATATCCTCGACCCGCGCAATACGTACGGTTCTCCGGAGCAGTGGCGTGAGAAGGCGGAATCGCTGGCGAAGCTGTTTATCGAGAACTTCGAGAAGTATACCGATACCCCGGCGGGTGCTGCGCTAGTGAGTGCGGGTCCAAAACTGTAGTCCATGTCGGGTGGCGGCTTCGCCTTACCCGACCTACAAAAAAGGGTGGCTCGTGCCACCCTTTTTTCAACTCTCTTTCACCTGCCCCCGCGTCACCGGTACCGGCAGCCAGGCGCGAATGCTCAACCCACCGCGCTCGCTGGTTCCAATCTCCAGCAGCCCGTTATGGTTATCAATAATACGCTGCACTATCGCCAGGCCTAAGCCCGTACCGCTGGTGCTGCGCGCGCTGTCGCCGCGCACAAACGGCTGGAACAGATGCTTACGCTGCTCGGGCTTGATGCCTGGACCGTCGTCTTCCACCTGGAACCAGGCGCGGTTGAGCTCAGACCCGCTGCTGACCTTAATCCAGCCGTTGCCGTAGCGCGCCGCGTTGACCACCATGTTGGCGACCGCACGTTTAATGGAGAGCGGGTGCATACGAACCTGAATTTCACCGGCCTGAAGGTCGGTATCAATCTCGCGCTCGTAGCCGCTTTCCGCCGCCACCACTTCGCCCAGCACCGCGTTCAGATCCGCCATCTCCATTGGCATCTCCTGCCCGGTGCGCAGGTAGTCGATGAACTGCTCAATGATGGCGTTACACTCTTCAATGTCCTTATTGATGGACTCGGCAAGGTAACCGTCCTCTTCTCCCATCATCTCCGTCGCCAGACGAATACGCGTTAGCGGCGTGCGCAGGTCATGGCTCACGCCCGCCATCAGCAGCGTACGGTCATCCGCCAGCTGCTTCACGCCTGCCGCCATATGGTTAAACGCACGCGTCACCGAGCGGACTTCCGAGGCGCCATACTCGCGCAGCGGAGGAGGAATAATCCCTTTACCGACCTGCAGCGCAGCGTGCTCCAGGTCGACCAGAGGTCGGTTCTGTATACGGATAAATAGCCACGCGCCGCCTATCGCCAGCAGCATAATCGCCAGGGTATAGCGGAACAGCGGTGAGAAATCGCCCTGATGGATTTCGGTCAGCGGAACGCGAACCCAAATATTGGGTGACAGCCAGGTTTTCAGCCAGACGACGGGCGAGCTTTTGTTGACCTCAACGCGCACTTCCGTTGGACCGCCCAGCTGCTGCGCCATCTGCTGGCTGAGGAATTCGTAGTGCTGCGCCCAGCGCAGGCCAGCGTCTTCCGCCGCTTCGTTGGAATAGAGCGAAATGCCCAGTTCACGGTAGATTTCACGGCGAAACGCCGGGGGAACGACGAGCTGCGTGCCGTCCTCCAGCTGCAGTTTATCGGTCATCAGCATACGGACTTCGTAGGCCAGGACCTTATTAAACTGCTGGAGGCTCGGCAGGATCGCAAAGTTCAACACCACCAGGTAGGTCGTCACCAGGCTGACGAACAGCAGGGTGACGATCAGTAACAGGGTGCGGGCAAACGAGCTTCGCGGCGAGAAGCGCATTCGCCTCATGCTTTAGAGCCGTCCGGGACGAACACGTAGCCCAGACCCCATACGGTCTGAATATAACGAGGATGCGCCGGATCTTCTTCCACCATGCGGCGCAGACGGGAGATCTGCACGTCGATAGAGCGTTCCATTGCGGAGTATTCGCGACCGCGCGCCAGGTTCATCAGCTTGTCACGGGAAAGCGGTTCACGCGGGTGGCTGACCAGCGCTTTCAGGACCGCAAACTCGCCGCTGGTGAGCGGCATCGGCTCGTCTTCACGGAACATTTCGCGCGTGCCGAGGTTCAGCTTGAACTTGCCGAAGGCAATAACGGCTTCTTCCTGCGACGGCGCGCCCGGCAGCTCGTTCGCCTGACGGCGCAGCACGGCGCGAATACGTGCCAGCAGTTCACGCGGGTTAAACGGTTTTGGAATGTAGTCGTCCGCGCCGATTTCGAGGCCAACGATACGGTCAACTTCCTCGCCCTTCGCCGTCACCATGATAATCGGCATCGGGTTGCTCTGGCTGCGCAGACGGCGGCAAATAGAAAGCCCGTCTTCGCCAGGCAGCATCACGTCGAGAACCATCAGGTGGAAAGATTCACGGGTCAGCAGACGGTCCATCTGCTCAGCGTTCGCGACGCTACGAACCTGGAAGCCCTGCTCGGTCAGATAACGCTCCAGCAGCGCACGCAGGCGCATGTCGTCATCCACGACCAGAATTTTGTAGTTCTCTTGCATTGTGTGTACTCCCAAAGGTTCGGATAGTCTTTGTAACAGCGTATTCTAAAAAAGTGCACGTATTCGACCAGTTAATTCTGGTATAAATTCTAGTCGAAATTGTTACAAAGCATATTTAACAGCAGCTTATCTGCTCATTTCATCACATAAATCATTATTAATCCTGTCTGTTACACTGTGTGGTACGTATTGTGCGCAAGACAGTTAACCGGCAGGCAGCAAAGGCTTTACCATGAAAACGCCCCTGATCACCCGCGAAGGGTACGAAAAGCTCAAAAAAGAGATGGATTACCTCTGGCGCGAAGAGCGTCCTGAAGTAACCAAAAAGGTGACCTGGGCGGCAAGCCTGGGCGATCGCAGCGAAAACGCTGACTACCAGTACAACAAAAAGCGGCTGCGCGAAATTGACCGCCGGGTTCGCTATCTGACGAAGTGCCTCGAGAATCTTAAAATTGTCGATTACTCCCCGCAGCAGGAGGGCAAAGTGTTCTTCGGCGCGTGGGTGGAGATTGAAAACGACGATGGTGACACCCTGCGTTTTCGGATTGTCGGCTACGATGAAATTTTTGGTCGTAAGGATTACATCTCCATCGACTCCCCGATGGCCCGCGCGCTGCTGAAAAAGGAAGTGGGCGATCTGGCCATCGTTCAGACTCCAGCTGGTGAAGCCAGCTGGTACGTCAATGAGATCGTCTACGTAAAATAGTCCGAGAGCGCCCTCCCCGGCTGGCATTTTGCCGTGTCAGCCCGTATAACTATCCCCTGATTTTTTCGACTCAACAGATGATAAAGCCATGATGAATGATTCGCTCTGCCGCATTATTGCGGGTGATATTCAGGCCAGAGCCGAACAGGTAGAAGCTGCCGTTCGCCTGCTTGATGAAGGGAACACCGTGCCGTTTATTGCACGCTATCGTAAGGAAGTCACCGGCGGTCTGGATGACACGCAGCTGCGTAACCTGGAGACCCGTCTCGGTTATCTGCGCGAACTGGAAGAACGTCGTCAGGCGATCCTCAAATCCATCGGCGAACAGGGCAAACTGACCAGCGATCTGGAAAGCGCCATTAACGGCACCCTGAGCAAAACCGAATTAGAAGATCTCTATCTGCCGTACAAACCGAAGCGCCGCACGCGCGGGCAGATTGCGATTGAAGCGGGCCTTGAGCCGCTGGCCGACCTGCTGTGGAACGAGCCGTCGCACGATCCCGAAACCGAAGCGGCGAAATTTATCGACGCTGACAAAGGCGTGGCGGACACCAAGGCCGCCCTTGACGGCGCACGCTACATTCTGATGGAGCGCTTCGCCGAAGACGCCGCGCTGCTCGCTAAAGTGCGTGATTACCTGTGGAAGAATGCCCACATCGTCTCTACCGTCGTCGCGGGTAAAGAGGAAGAAGGCGCGAAATTCCGCGACTATTTCGATCACCACGAACCGATTTCTACCACCCCTTCCCACCGCGCGCTGGCAATGTTCCGCGGCCGCAACGAAGGCGTGCTCCAGCTCTCCCTGAACGCCGACCCGCAGTTTGACGAGCCGCCGAAAGAGAGCCACTGCGAGCAGATCATTATCGACCATCTCGGCCTGCGTCTGAACAACGCCCCGGCAGACAGCTGGCGTAAAGGCGTAGTAAGCTGGACCTGGCGCATCAAGGTGCTGATGCACCTCGAAACCGAGCTGATGGGCACCGTGCGCGAACGCGCCGAAGATGAAGCGATTAACGTCTTCGCCCGTAACCTGCACGACCTGCTGATGGCCGCCCCTGCCGGCCTGCGCGCGACCATGGGTCTCGACCCGGGTCTGCGTACCGGCGTGAAGGTCGCTGTGGTTGACGGCACCGGCAAGCTGGTGGCGACCGATACCATTTATCCGCACACCGGCCAGGCAGCGAAAGCGGCCGTCGTGGTGGCGGCGCTTTGCGAAAAATACAACGTCGAGCTGGTTGCCATCGGCAACGGTACGGCCTCTCGTGAAACCGAGCGTTTCTACCTCGACGTGCAGAAGCAGTTCCCGAAAGTGACGGCACAGAAAGTGATCGTCAGCGAGGCCGGGGCATCCGTCTATTCCGCGTCCGAGCTGGCGGCCCAGGAATTCCCGGACCTGGACGTTTCCCTGCGCGGGGCAGTTTCTATCGCTCGCCGCCTGCAGGATCCGCTGGCGGAGCTGGTGAAGATCGATCCGAAATCCATCGGCGTGGGCCAGTATCAGCATGACGTGAGCCAGACTCAGCTGGCGCGCAAGCTGGATGCGGTGGTGGAAGACTGCGTAAACGCCGTTGGCGTTGACCTGAATACCGCCTCCGTTCCCCTGCTGACCCGCGTGGCGGGCTTAACCCGCATGATGGCGCAGAACATCGTCGCCTGGCGTGATGAGAACGGTCAGTTCCAGAACCGTCAGCAGCTGCTGAAGGTGAGCCGTCTGGGTCCAAAAGCGTTTGAGCAGTGCGCGGGCTTCCTGCGCATCAACCACGGCGATAACCCGCTGGATGCCTCCACCGTTCACCCGGAAGCGTACCCTGTGGTGGAACGCATCCTGGCCGCCACCCAGCAGGCGCTGAAAGATCTCATGGGTGACAGCAGCGCCCTGCGCAACCTGAAAGCCGTTGATTTCACCGACGACAAATTTGGTGTGCCAACCGTCACCGACATTATTAAAGAGCTGGAAAAGCCGGGCCGCGATCCGCGTCCTGAGTTCAAAACGGCGACCTTTGCTGACGGTATCGAGACCATGAACGACCTGCTGCCGGGCATGGTGCTGGAAGGCGCGGTGACCAACGTGACCAACTTTGGCGCATTTGTGGATATCGGCGTGCATCAGGATGGTCTGGTGCATATCTCATCCCTTGCCGACAAGTTTGTTGAAGACCCGCACACCGTGGTTAAAGCGGGCGACATCGTGAAGGTCAAAGTGCTGGAAGTGGATCTGCAGCGCATGCGTATCGCGCTGACCATGCGTCTGGACGAGCAGCCGGGCGACACCAACGCGCGCCGCGGCGGCAATGGCGGAGGCCGCGAACAGCAGCGTCCCGCCGCGAAAGCGGCAAAACCGCGCGGACGTGATGCTCAGCCTACAGGCAACAGCGCGATGATGGATGCGCTGGCGGCAGCGATGGGTAAAAAACGCTAAGGTTGTAAATGCCCCTCACCCTAACCCTCTCCCCAAAGGGGAGAGGGGATCGCACGGTGCTGTCTTTTCCCCTCGTCCTCATGGGTGGGGGAATAAATTCATATCGAAATATATGAAACCGATTGCATAGCCATATTTAAACCACTAATTATCACCCCGTTAACAAATACTCCCCTTTTCGTTTTCCAGGCAATTCAGCAAATATTGAGCAAGGTCAAACAGGCCGTAAATTAATACCGCAAACAACATTCCGTCACAGTTTTAATATTGCTGATAAAAACTATTCTCATTATCATCCCATAGTAGATAATTTAACCTTTCGTGGAATCAGGCGTTATGCAATTCACTCCAGACAGTGCATGGAAGATTACCGGTTTTACACGCGAAATTAGCCCAGCCTATCGGCAAAAGCTGCTGTCGCTTGGCATGCTGCCCGGCTCGTCATTTCAGGTCGTGCGCGTGGCGCCGCTAGGGGACCCGGTTCATATCGAAACCCGCCGCGTGAATCTGGTCCTGCGTAAGAAAGACCTCGCATTAATAGAAGTCGAAGCCTTATCCCGATAACAAGCCAGCGGTTTCAGTGAGTCAAAAAAAATGAAAAAGTTAACTATTGGCTTAATTGGCAATCCTAATTCCGGCAAGACCACGCTTTTTAACCAGCTGACCGGGGCACGCCAGCGCGTAGGCAACTGGGCGGGCGTGACGGTTGAGCGTAAAGAGGGCCAGTTCACGACGACAGACAACCAGGTGACACTGGTTGACCTTCCCGGCACCTATTCCTTAACCACCATTTCGTCACAAACCTCGCTCGATGAGCAAATCGCCTGTCACTATATTCTTGGCGGCGACGCGGATCTGCTGATCAACGTGGTCGATGCCTCAAACCTCGAGCGTAACCTCTATCTGACGCTGCAGCTGCTGGAGCTGGGTATCCCCTGCATCGTGGCGCTCAACATGCTCGACATCGCAGAGAAACAAAGGCTGCGCATCGACGTCGATGCCCTCTCCGCGCGCCTGGGATGCCCGGTCGTTCCGCTGGTTTCGACGCGGGCTCGCGGTATTGATGCGCTGAAGCTGGCCATTGACCGTCATGCGGGAAATCGCGACGTTGAGCTGGTGCATTACGCGAAGCCCCTCCTGCGTGAAGCCAAAGTGCTGGCGCAGGAGATGGACACCGGTATGCCAGCAAAACAGCGCCTGTGGCTTGGCCTGCAGATGCTGGAAGGGGATATCTACAGCCGCGCTTACGCCGGGCATGCAGCAGAGAAGCTGGACGCGACGATGGCTCGTCTTAGCGACGAGCTGGACGACCCGGCGCTGCACATAGCCGATGCCCGTTACCAGGCCATCGCCTCGATTTGCGACGTGGTGAGTAACGCGCTGACGGCGGAACCCAGCCGCTTTACGGCGGCGGTGGATAAGGTCGTGCTTAACCGCTTCCTGGGTTTGCCGATCTTTCTGCTGGTGATGTACGTGATGTTCCTGCTCGCCATTAACATCGGTGGCGCACTGCAGCCGATTTTTGACGCCGGTTCCGTCGCGATCTTCGTCCACGGGATCCAGTGGGTGGGTTACACTCTGCACTTCCCGGAATGGCTCACCATCTTCCTCGCGCAGGGGATCGGCGGCGGTATTAATACCGTTCTGCCTCTGGTGCCGCAGATCGGCATGATGTACCTGTTCCTCTCGTTCCTGGAAGATTCCGGCTACATGGCCCGCGCCGCGTTCGTGATGGATCGTCTGATGCAGGCGCTGGGCCTGCCGGGTAAATCCTTCGTCCCGCTGATCGTCGGCTTCGGCTGTAACGTGCCGTCGGTGATGGGCGCACGCACCCTGGATGCGCCGCGTGAACGTCTGATGACCATTATGATGGCGCCGTTTATGTCCTGCGGTGCCCGACTGGCGATCTTCGCGGTCTTTGCGGCAGCCTTCTTTGGCCAGCAGGGCGCGCTGGCGGTCTTCTCGCTCTACGTGCTGGGCATCGTGATGGCGATCCTCACCGGCTTAATGCTGAAACACACCATCATGCGCGGTGAAGCGTCACCGTTCGTGATGGAGCTGCCGGTGTACCACGTCCCCCATCTGAAAAGCCTGGCGATCCAGACCTGGCAGCGCCTGAAAGGCTTCGTCCTGCGCGCCGGTAAGGTGATTGTCATCGTCAGTATTTTCCTGAGCGCGCTGAACAGCTTCACCCTCAGCGGACAGGCGGCAGATAACATTAACGACTCTGCCCTCGCCTCCGTCAGCCGCGTCATCACGCCGGTCTTCAAACCGATTGGCGTGCATGAGGATAACTGGCAGGCAACCGTCGGCCTGTTTACCGGCGCAATGGCAAAAGAGGTGGTTGTCGGTACCCTGAACACGCTCTACACCGCCGAGAACATTCAGGAGCAGGAATTTAATCCGGCTGAGTTTCATCTCGGTGATGAACTGCTGGGTGCCGTAGAGGAAACCTGGCAGAGCCTGAAGGACACCTTCAGCCTGAGCGTGCTGGCGAACCCGATTGAAGCGAGTAAAGGCGACGGCGAAATGGCGACGGGTGCCATGGGGGTGATGAGCGAGAAATTTGGCAGCGCGTCTGCGGCCTACAGCTACCTCATTTTTGTTCTGCTCTACATTCCGTGCATCTCCGTGATGGGGGCGATTGCTCGCGAGTCCAGCCGCGGCTGGATGGGCTTCTCCATCCTGTGGGGGCTGAATATCGCTTACTCGCTGGCGACGCTGTTTTATCAAACCGTTAACTTCAACCAGCATCCGCGCTACAGCCTGGTCTGCATTCTTGCGGTTGTGCTGTTTAACGTGGTCGTGCTCGGTCTGCTGCGGCGGGCGCGCAGCCGCGTCGACATCGACCTGCTGGCAAACCGTAAAACCGCCGCGACCTGCTGCAGCAGCCCGGCGGGCGACTGTCACTAAGGAGTACACCGCATGGCATCGTTGATTCAGGTTCGTGACCTGCTTGCTCTGCAGGGGCGAATGGAGGCGAAACAGCTGAGCCTCAGCCTGCATACGCCGCAGCCGATGATCGATGCCATGCTGGAAAGACTGGAAGCCATGGGGAAAGCCGTGCGGATTCAGGAAGACGCTGACGGCTGTCTCTCCGGCAGTTGTAAAAGCTGCCCGGAAGGAAAGGCCTGCCTCAGGGAGTGGTGGGCACTGCGTTAATAAAGCCAGGCATTGCTGCCTGGCTTTGTCGTATTACTTGTAGACGTCCGCCGTTGCGCGTACGTTTTTGGTCTGTTTTTCTGCGCTGGTGACGACGTAGTACGTTCCGCCCAGCTCATCCGCTTTCTTCGAGAGCTCTCTGCGAGCATCCATCGGCGCGGTGGTGTCAGACGTAGAAATTTCACCAATTTTCGTCAGATTCATGCTGGCAACTTTATCTTTTTCCAGCTCTTTTGCCGCAAAGACGCCAAATGACAGTGACCCAATAACCAGAGAAGTGACAATACCTGTAACAAGTTTCATAGCCTGACTCTCCATAGGATTGTTGTTTTGATTATCGTAGGCAGAACAACCGCAACGACATCTGGAGTATGGTTGCGGTGTGTTACTTTTTCCAGGCAGGATAGAAAATAATCAGTCGAAACGTTGACTTAACGCAATCAGCGCTGAACAAAATTCCGTCGGATGAGAGATAAACGGGGCATGTGCAGCTTTGGCAACGATCTGCGATTCGCTGTCCGGCCAGAGCGAATCCAGCAGCGGAGCCACTTTGCGCGGGACAATTCCGTCGAGGTAGCCATAGATACGCAGGTGCGGCATCGTCAGGGCGGCCAGCGGCTCGCGCAGGTCAACCGTTTTCAGGAGTTCCAGTCCGCCGTTTAGCACCTCAACCTCCGGCATCGGCAGCGACAGCACGGTCTGCTTCAGCGTACGGGCATCCTGACGCGCGGTTTCAGTACCCATCGTCTGCAGCGCGAGGAACCGCTCTACTGTCCGCTGGAAATCGTCGCTCAGCTGCTGCTGGAACCCCGCCAGCACCTCTGGCTTGATACCGGGCCACGCGTCCCGCGCGCTAAAACAGGGCGACGACGCCACGGTCACCAGCGCTTTTACGCGGTCAGGTCTCGACAGCGCAATCTGGCTCGCCACCAGCCCGCCCAGGCTCCAGCCCAGCCAGATGGCATTTTGCGGAGCAGCGTTCAGAACCTGCTCCGCCATCTCATCAAGCGACATGGCCCCAAAACCGCGGCTGCGGCCATACCCCGGCAAATCCACCAGATGCAGCGTAAAATGCGAGGCGAGTTCCTCGCTTACGCAACGCCATACTTCAGCATTCAGTCCCCATCCGTGCAGCAGCACAAGATGGCAATTTCCTGTCCCGACGGTCTGCCACCACAGCGTCTTCATCAGTTACTGTTCTCTTTTTTCACATGGAGGTTGCACATGCTAACAGTACCTGGGTTGTGCTGGCTATGCCGAATGCCGCTGGCACTAGGCGGGTGGGGCATCTGCTCCGTCTGTACGCGATCGCTGCAATGGCGTATCGGGATCTGCCCACAATGTGGTTTACCGGCCACGAATCCCGCTTTGCCCTGTGGCCGTTGCCTGAAAAAGTCCCCGCCGTGGAGCGCGATGGTGGCGGTGGATGATTATGTTCCGCCGCTGAACAGGCTGATCCACGCGCTGAAGTTTTCCGGGCAGAGCTCGCTGGCACAGCCCCTTGCTCGCCTGCTGTTGCTGGCGGTTTTGCAGGCGCGACGTCAGCGGGCTCTGCCAAAAATCGACATGGTGGTGAGTGTCCCCCTATACCGGCGTCGTCACTGGCGGCGCGGCTATAACCAGAGTGACCTGCTCTGCCGTCCCCTCGCACGGTGGCTCGGCTGTCGGTATGATGCCCGCGCGCTGACACGTGTTCATGCCACCGCCATCCAGCATCAGCTCAGCGCCCGGCTTCGCAAAAGAAACCTCAAAAATGCCTTTCGCCTTGAATTGCCGGTCGACGGGCTCCATATCGCGATTGTGGATGATGTTGTCACCACAGGCAGTACCGTTGCTGAACTTTCCCGACTGCTTTTGCAAAGCGGCGCCGCGTCGGTTCAGGTATGGTGTCTGTGCCGTACCTTGTAGCCCTTCTTCAATGGGCGTATGATTATACCCAGGTAATTTAGTCAACTATTAGGCCAAAGCTATGATCCGTATTTCCGATTCTGCACAAGCGCACTTTGCCAAACTGCTGGCAAATCAGGAAGAAGGGACGCAGATCCGCGTGTTTGTGATTAATCCAGGCACTCCGAATGCAGAATGTGGTGTTTCTTATTGTCCTCCGGACGCTGTGGAAGCTACCGACACTGCCCTTAAGTTTGAACAGCTCACCGCCTATGTTGATGAGCTGAGCGCACCGTATCTTGAAGATGCGGAGATCGACTTCGTCACCGATCAGCTGGGTTCTCAGCTGACCCTGAAAGCGCCGAACGCGAAAATGCGTAAAGTGTCTGACGATGCCCCTCTGATGGAGCGCGTTGAGTATCTGCTGCAATCCCAGATCAACCCACAGCTGGCGGGCCACGGCGGCCGTGTTTCCCTGATGGAAATCACCGACGAAGGTTTTGCTATCCTGCAGTTTGGCGGCGGTTGTAACGGTTGTTCAATGGTCGATGTCACCCTGAAAGAAGGGATCGAGAAGCAGCTGCTGAACGAGTTCCCGGAACTGAAAGGCGTGCGTGACCTGACCGAACACCAGCGCGGCGAGCACTCTTACTACTGATTCATTGCCCATCTGTATTGCCCGGTGGCGCTGCGCTTACCGGGCCTACAAAACCCTGCTCCCCCTCTTCGCTCCCCTCTATATGTTGACCTGCGTCTCATAATTCACATTTTGCCTGCCAGGGTGATTCTCAATCACGTCATGTTACCCGTATCATTCTCATGGGCACTAAGCACACCCATAACAGCCGACTAAACTTAATCGTTTAAAAGGCATCAGTATTAGTGCCGTTACTTCTCTGTTCCCAGTTGGGACAATCGGAATTTGTCGTTGAAACAATGACGTTACCCATAACAATTCAAAGGCCAGGTAAATCATGCCATTAGTCATCGTTGCTATCGGTGTTGTGTTATTACTGCTCTTGATGATCCGTTTCAAAATGAACGGATTTATCGCTCTGGTTCTGGTGGCACTTGCAGTCGGTCTGATGCAGGGGATGCCGCTGGTGAAAGTTATCAGCTCGATTAAAGCCGGTGTCGGCGGCACGCTCGGCAGCCTGGCATTGATCATGGGCTTCGGCGCCATGCTCGGTAAAATGCTGGCGGACTGCGGGGGCGCGCAGCGTATTGCCACCACGCTTATCGACAAATTCGGTAAGAAGAACATTCAGTGGGCAGTGGTGTTAACCGGCTTTACCGTTGGTTTCGCGCTGTTCTATGAAGTGGGCTTCGTATTGATGCTGCCGCTGGTGTTCACCATTGCGGCTGCCGCGAGCATCCCGCTGCTGTATGTCGGCGTGCCCATGGCTGCGGCGCTATCCGTGACCCACGGCTTCCTGCCGCCGCACCCGGGTCCAACCGCTATCGCGACCATCTTCCACGCGGATATGGGTAAAACCCTGCTGTTCGGTACGATTCTGGCGATCCCGACGGTGATTCTGGCCGGCCCGGTTTATGCCCGCTTCCTGAAAGGCATTGATAAGCCGATTCCGGAAGGTCTGTACAGCGCCAAAACCTTCACCGAAGAAGAGATGCCGGGCTTTGGCGTCAGCGTCTGGACCTCCCTGGTACCGGTGATCCTGATGGCGATGCGCGCCGTGGCGGAGATGATCCTGCCTAAAGGTCATGCGTTCCTGTCCGTGGCGGAATTCCTGGGTGACCCGGTGATGGCAACGCTGATTGCCGTGCTGATCGCGATGTTCACCTTCGGTTTGAACCGTGGCCGCTCCATGGATCAGATCAACGACACGCTGACCTCTTCAATCAAAATCATTGCCATGATGCTCCTGATCATCGGCGGTGGCGGTGCATTCAAGCAGGTTCTGGTCGACAGCGGCGTGGACAAATACATCGCCGCCATGATGCATGAAACCAACGTATCGCCGCTTCTGATGGCCTGGTCTATTGCCGCGGTTCTGCGTATTGCGCTGGGTTCAGCGACCGTTGCGGCGATCACCGCAGGCGGTATCGTTGCCCCGCTGATTGCGACCACGGGCGTAAGCCCTGAGCTGATGGTTATCGCCGTCGGTTCCGGTAGCGTGATTTTCTCTCACGTTAACGACCCTGGCTTCTGGCTGTTCAAGGAGTACTTCAACCTGACGATCGGTGAAACCATCAGGTCCTGGTCCGCGCTGGAAACCATTATTTCGGTGTGTGGTCTGGTCGGGGTGCTGCTGCTCAACATGGTGGTCTGATGCCCTAAGTCGGGTGGCGGCTACGCCTTACCCGACCTACATGAGCACTGCCTGATAATAAAAAACCCGCCACTGGCGGGTTTTTTATTACTTCTTACCAGCAGCTTTTCGCCGCTTATCCAAATCCTTGATCAGCCTGTTCACCCCATCATCGGCAAACATCGCCTCAAGCGTGGTGGACAGCTTTCGACGCCAGTTCTTGTACTGATAGCTGGTGCCTGGGATGTTCACCGGCTCCGCCATATCAATCCAGTCTTCCGGCTGCAGCCCCAGCAGCGCGCTGTTGCTGTCGGCAATATAGCGCTGCAAACCACGATTGAGGGTCGCGGTCATCGACATCAATGACGCTTTATGTCCCGCACGTTTCGGCAGACAGCCCTGCTTGTGCAGAGCATCCAGTAGCCCCTGTTTGGAAAGCTCGCGATCCTGATACAGGCCGCGTAACACCTCCTCATCAGGATACAGGCCCAGCGTTTTGCCGAGCGTCAGATCGCCGCTTTCCCAATAGCCACGAAGCGTAGGAAGGTCATGCGTCGTCGCGACTGCCATTGACTGTTCAGGGTACGCTTGCGGCGCGCGGAAGGTTTTCTCATGGTCGTTTTCAAAATAGAGCACTTTATAGGAATAGACGCCGCTGTCGCGGAGCTTGCTGACAATTTCCACCGGCACGGTACCGAGATCTTCACCGATCACCATGCACTGATGGCGCTTGCTTTCCAGGGCCAGGATCGACAGCAGATCGTCAACCGGATACTGCACATACGCCCCGTGATCGGCCGTTTCACCGTACGGGATCCACCACAGACGCAGCACGGACATTACGTGGTCAATACGCAGCGCGCCGCAGTTCTGCATGTTAGCGCGCAGCAGGTCGATAAACGGCTCGTAGGCGCGCTCCGCCATGACGTGCGGATCCATCGGCGGCAATCCCCAGTTCTGGCCCAGCGGGCCAAGGATATCCGGCGGCGCGCCGACAGAGGCTTTCAGACAGTAAAGCTCACGGTCACACCAGGTTTCCGCGCCGCCTTCCGCCACGCCCACGGCCAGATCGCGGTACAGGCCAATCGGCATTTTATAGCCCTGGCTCACCTGCCAGCAGGCGGCAAACTGGCTATAAGCCAGCCACTGCAGCCACAGGTAGAAGTCCACTTCATCGGCATTTTTTTTACAGAACGCTTTCACTTCAGGCCTGTCGACGCTCTGATACGCTTCGGGCCAGACCGGCCAGCCCCAGCGCATTTCGTCCTCTTTTACCTGATATGCGTGCAGCGCATCGAACGCCGCCTGCCAGTACAGGCTCTCGCCCTCCTGCGTCACGAACTGGCGGAACGCCGCCATCTGCTCGTCATCGCGCTGCGAAAAGCCTTTCCACGCCAGACGCAGCGCGGCCATTTTCAGCGCCGTGACGGTGGAATAGTCCACCCAGTCGGCTTCGCGCGCCTGCTTCAGCGCCTGCTGTGTGGTGCTGAGTTTCCACCACGCCTGCGCCTCTTTGCTGTTTTTGAAATCATCTAAGGCGTTAACGTCGATATAAATAACGTTCAGCCAGCGACGGGACGACGGACTATACGGGCTGGCGCTCTCCGGGTTGGCCGGATAGAGCGCGTGGATTGGGTTGAGACCGATAAACGCGCCGCCGCGCTCGCCCACGGATGCCAGCATCTTTTTCAGATCGCCAAAATCACCGATGCCCCAGTTGCTGTCGGAACGCAGAGTGTAGAGCTGCACGCAGGCGCCCCACAGCTTTTTGCCTTCAAGCAGCGCCTGCGGCTCGTAGCAGCGTTTTGGCGCGACGATCACCCGGCAGTGGAAACGCAGATCGTCCTGGGTGAGCGTTAAGGTGTGATACCCCTCCGGCAGCTTTGCCGGAAGGTTTAACGTTTTGCCGCCGGTGGCGTGACCTTTATGCTGATGCCCCTCTTCGGTGGTAAGAAGCCAGCTAAACTCGCCGCGCCCCTCCACCGCCAGCGGCATCTTTTTGCCTGCAGTGAATACCTTCACGTTCGGCACCGGAGCAGCCGACGCTTTCGCGTCGGTTTTGTGCATGGCATCCAGCAAACGTCTTTTGGTGTCCGCACCAATAGACTGCGGTTTGCCGTGCGCATTGATGTAACTGAGGCTAATTCCCGCCGCCTGCGCGGCACTGTCCAGACGTTTACTCTCCATCGCGCTTCCTTAGCGTTTTGCCTGCCAGATACGGGCCTGATAATCACGGATTGAGCGGTCAGAGCTGAACATACCGCAGCGGGCGGTATTCAGGATGCACGCGCGGGTCCACGCTTCCTGGTCGCGATACAGCACGTCGACCTGCTTTTGCGCTTCAACGTAGGCCGTGAAGTCCGCCATTACCAGATACGGGTCACCGCCGTGTTTGTCCATGCTGTGCAGCATCTGGTCAAACGCGTGCTTATCGCCGTCGCTGTATTTACCGCTCTCCAGCTCCTTCAGCACCGCATCGAGGACTTTGTCTTTCTTACGCCATTTCACCGGGTCATAGCCTTTGGCCTTGATGGCTTTCACCTCTTCCACGGTGTGGCCGAAGATAAAGATGTTCTCTTCGCCTACCTTCTCGGCGATTTCGACGTTCGCCCCGTCGAGCGTGCCGACGGTCAGCGCGCCGTTCAGCGCCAGCTTCATGTTGCCGGTACCGGAGGCTTCTTTCCCTGCGGTTGAGATCTGCTCGGAGATATCCGCCGCCGGGATCAGCATTTCCGCCGCCGAGACGCAGTAATCCGGCAGGAACACCACCTTCAGCTTGTCGCCCACTTTCGGATCGCTGTTGATCGCCGCCGCTACTTTATTGATGGCGAGGATAATGTTTTTCGCCAGGTAGTAGCCCGGCGCCGCTTTCGCACCGAACAGGAACACGCGCGGCACGTGGTCGGCCTGCGGGTTCTCGCGGATCTCTTTGTACAGCGCCAGAATGTGCAGCAGGTTCAGATGCTGGCGTTTGTACTCGTGCAGACGTTTGATCTGGATATCGAATATGGCGTTCGGGTTGATCTCAATCCCGGTACGCACTTTCACAAACTCCGCCAGGCGAACCTTGTTCTCCAGCTTGATCGCCCGGTACTGCTCGCGGAATTTCGCGTCGTCAGCGTATTTTTCCAGGTTGATGAGCTGGTCCAGATCGTTGGCCCACTCTTTCTTCAGGGTCTTATCCAGCAGGTCGGCCAGCAGCGGGTTGCACTGCTTGATCCAGCGACGCGGCGTGATGCCGTTGGTCACGTTGTGGAATTTGGTTGGCCACAGCTGGTGGTATTCCGGGAAGAGATCTTTGACCACCAGATCCGAGTGCAGCGCCGCCACGCCGTTCACCGCAAAGCCGCTGACCACGCACATATTCGCCATGCGCACCTGCTTATCATGAACCACCGCCAGCTTCGCCCAGACCGCCTTGTTGCCCGGCCAGGTTTTATCCACGAGCTGTTTAAACTGGTCGTTAATCTTGTTGATGATCTGCATGTGGCGCGGCAGCAGCGTTTTCACCAGCTTCTCATCCCAGCATTCAAGCGCTTCTGGCATCAGGGTGTGGTTGGTGTAGGCAAAGGTACGGCTGGTGATGGCCCAGGCGTCATCCCAGCTCAGCTGGTGCTCGTCGATCAGCACGCGCAGCAGCTCCGGGATGGCAATGGTCGGGTGCGTGTCGTTGAGCTGAATCACTTCAAAGTCCGGCAGCTGCGCCAGCTTGCGGCCCGCCAGGTGATGGCGACGCAGAATGTCCGCCACGGAGCAGGCGCACTGGAAGTACTGCTGCATCAGGCGAAGCTTTTTACCGGCCAGGTGGTTGTCGTTCGGATAGAGGACTTTGGTCAGCTTCTCGGCGTCGATGCCCTGCTGCTCGGCGCGCAGGAAATCGCCGTCGTTGAATTTGGTCAGGTTAAACGGATGCGCGTGCTTCGCCTGCCACAGACGCAGCGGCTGCGCCACGCCGTTACGGTAGCCAAGCACCGGCAGATCCCAGGCTTCGCCGGTGATGGTGAACGCCGGTTCCCAGAGGCCCTGCTTTGTCACTTTCCCGCCAATGCCAACCTGTACGTCCAGCTGCGCGTTGTGGCGGAACCACGGATAGGTATTGCGATGCCAGTCGTCCGGCGCTTCCATCTGATGCCCGTCGGCAAACGACTGACGGAACAGGCCGTACTGATAGTTCAGACCATAGCCAATCGCCGACTGGCCGACGGTCGCCATGGAGTCCAGGAAGCAGGCCGCCAGGCGTCCCAGGCCGCCGTTGCCCAGCGCCGGGTCAATCTCTTCTTCCAGCAGGTCGGTCAGGTTAATGTCGTGTTCTTTAAGAACGTCACCGACCTCCTGATACCAGCCGAGGTTCAACAGGTTGTTGCCCGTCAGACGGCCAATCAGGAATTCCATTGAAATGTAGTTTACATGGCGCTGGCCTTTTACCGGTTTTGCCAGGGGCTGAGCATCCAGCTGCTCTGCGAGCGCACCGCTCACTGCCTGCCACCACTGGTGAGGCGTCATTTCGTTTGCAGCATGAAGGCCAAAACGCTGCCACTGACGCGTCAGGGCAGCCTGGAATTGAGCTTTGTTGAAGGTAGGCTGTGACATAGGGGATCGGCATCCTTTAGAAAGAAAACACAAGTTGGCGCTAGTGTGCCTGGCTCATTTCCCCTCTTCCTCCTCCCGAGGGGGATTAGACAGGGAGGAGTAGCGGGGATGAGCATAAAAGTGTGATCGAGGCCACTCTCAGAGCATAGTTCGAGTGTGCCCGTAAGATAAAAAAGTAACCCGGGAGAATGTCAAAGAAATGAAATGCAGTTTTGGGTGAAATTAAAACGTTCTGAAATGATTACTTACGTAGAATAATAATTTAGCCATCGGGGTGCACCTCAGGAGACTATTACTCTCACTCAACTTTACCCGCACTTTATTAAATTTGACGTCACTATACCTTTCTGAAACCAGTTTCAGCGCAGCGGCAATGTATCCAGACAAACCAGCTGTGACGCGGCGTTAAACCCCTTCTGAGAAAGTTCCAACATTTGCCTGAATGTTTTGTGACAGAGTGCAAATTCAGAGCCACAAAACCCAGACATAACTTGCAATAGTTCTCTTTCTGTTCGACCTTATATCCTATTAATTACGAAGCGCAAAAAAAATAAAATCTCTCGTTCCCCACAGTGAAGTGAAACCTATGTTGATTCCGTCTAAATTAAGTCGCCCGGTTCGCCTTGACCATACAGTGGTCCGCGAGCGTCTGTTGGCTAAACTTTCCGGCGCGCATAATTTCCGACTGGCGCTGGTTACGAGCCCTGCAGGTTATGGAAAAACAACGCTCATTTCGCAATGGGCCGCGGGTAAGAGCGATCTTGGCTGGTATTCCCTCGACGAGGGCGATAACCAGCAAGAGCGTTTTGCCAGCTATCTGATTGCCGCCATACAGCAAGCAACCCATGGACACTGCGTCGCCAGTGAGGTGATGGTGCAAAAGCGCCAGTACGCAAGCCTGTCCTCCCTTTTCTCTCAGCTGTTTATCGAACTGGCCGAATGGCATCGCCCGCTTTACGTGGTGATAGATGATTACCATCTCATCACTAACCCGGTAATTCATGAATCGATGCGTTTCTTCCTGCGCCATCAGCCGGAAAACCTGACCTTAGTCGTGTTGTCACGCAACCTGCCGCAGCTGGGTATTGCCAACCTGCGCGTGCGCGATCAGCTCCTGGAAGTGGGCAGCCAGCAGCTGGCCTTTACCCACCAGGAAGCGAAACAGTTCTTTGACTGCCGCCTGAACTCACCGATTGAGGCCGCCGAAAGCAGCCGCCTGTGTGATGACGTTGCCGGCTGGGCCACGGCGCTGCAGCTGATTGCCCTCTCAGCCCGGCAAAATAACAGTCCGGCACATCAGTCTGCGCGGCGCCTGGCGGGCATCAACGCCAGCCACCTTTCTGACTATCTCGTGGATGAGGTGCTGGACAGCGTCGATCCCTCAACGCGTAATTTCCTGCTGAAAAGCTCTCTGCTGCGCTCCATGAACGATGCGCTCATCGTGCGGGTGACGGGCTGTGAAAACGGCCAGCTGCAGCTCGAAGAAATTGAACGTCAAGGCCTTTTCCTGACGCGCATGGACGATCCGGGCGAGTGGTTTAGCTATCATCCGCTGTTCGGCAGCTTCCTGCGCCAGCGCTGTCAGTGGGAGCTGGCGGTTGAACTGCCGGAGATCCACCGCGCCGCTGCCGAAAGCTGGATGGCGCAAGGCTTCCCGAGCGAAGCCATCCACCACGCGCTGGCCGCCGGTGATGCCAACATGCTGCGCGATATTCTCCTCAATCATGCGTGGGGCCTGTTTAACCACAGCGAGCTGACGCTGCTGGAAGAATCCCTCAAAGCCCTGCCGTGGGAAAGCCTGCTTGAGAATCCGCGTCTGGTGCTGCTGCAGGCCTGGCTGATGCAGAGCCAGCATCGCTACAGCGAAGTGAACACCCTGCTGGCGCGCGCCGAGCAGGAGATGGAAAGCGAAATGGATACCACCCTGCACGGCGAGTTCAACGCGCTGCGCGCTCAGGTGGCGATTAACGATGGCGACCCGGACGAAGCTGAACGGCTGGCGATGGTCGCGCTGGATGAACTGCCGCTGGCAAACTTCTACAGCCGTATCGTGGCGACCTCCGTGCACGGCGAAGTGCTGCACTGCAAAGGCGACCTCACGCGTTCACTTTCACTGATGCAGCAAACCGAACAGATGGCGCGTCGTCATGATGTCTGGCATTACGCCCTGTGGAGCCTGATCCAACAGAGCGAGATTTTATTCGCGCAGGGGTTCCTGCAGGCCGCCTGGGAAAACCAGGAAAAAGCGTTCCAGTTGATTCGTGAACAGCATCTGGAACAGCTGCCGATGCACGAGTTCCTGTTGCGTATTCGCGCTCAGCTGCTGTGGGCATGGTCGCGTCTGGATGAAGCGGAAAGCTGCGCCCGTCAGGGTGTGGATGTTCTTTCCAGCTTCCAGCCTCAACAGCAGCTGCAGTGCCTGGCGCTGCTGGTGCAGTGCTCGCTGGCGCGCGGCGATCTCGACAACGCCCGCAACCATCTTAACCGCCTGGAAAACCTGCTCGGCAACGGCCAGTATCATAGCGACTGGGTGTCAAACGCCGACAGGGTCCGGGTGATTTACTGGCAGATGACCGGCGATAAAAAATCCGCCGCCAACTGGCTGCGCCAGACGCCAAAACCGGAATTTGCCAACAACCACTTCCTGCAGAGCCAGTGGCGCAATATTGCCCGCGCGCAGATCCTGCTCGGTGAATTAGAGCCCGCTGAGATTGTGCTGGAGGAGCTGAACGAGAACGCGCGCAGCCTGCGCCTGATGAGCGACCTGAACCGCAACCTGCTGCTGCAAAACCAGCTTTACTGGCAGGCGGGTCGTAAAAATGATGCCCAGCGTGTGCTTCTGGAAGCGCTGCAGCTGGCTAACCGCACCGGGTTTATCAGCCACTTTGTAATTGAAGGGGAAGTGATGGCGCAGCAGCTGCGCCAGCTGATTCAGCTCAACACGCTGCCGGAACTGGATCAGCATCGCGCCCAGCGCATTCTGCGCGAGATTAACCAGCATCATCGGCACAAGTTCGCGCATTTCGATGAGAACTTTGTTGAACGTCTGCTGAACCACCCGGAAGTGCCGGAACTTATCCGCACCAGCCCGCTCACCCAGCGCGAATGGCAGGTTCTGGGGCTGATTTATTCAGGCTACAGCAACGAGCAGATTGCCGGTGAGCTTGCGGTGGCGGCGACCACCATCAAAACGCATATCCGCAATCTGTATCAGAAGCTGGGCGTGGCGCATCGTCAGGATGCGGTACAGCATGCGCAGCAGCTGTTGAAGATGATGGGGTACGGCGTTTAGGTTTGTGCGGCCTGACGCCCTCACCCCGGCCCTCACCCACAGGGAGAGGGCGCACGGCTTTTCAACACAACTCTAACTGCAAATTATTATCTTTAATTACCTGCATCACGCCCGCCGGCGGCATCACGTCGGTATAGACCGCATCCACCATGCTGATGCTGCCCATATTCACCATCGCGTTACGGCCAAACTTGGAATGATCCACCACCAGCATCACGTGGCGTGAATTTTCAATAATCGCGCGCTTGGTGCGCACCTCGTGGTAATCAAACTCCAGCAGCGAGCCGTCGCTGTCGATACCGCTTATCCCCAGAATGCCGAAGTCGAGGCGGAACTGCGAGATAAAGTCGAGGGTCGCTTCGCCGATAATCCCGCCGTCGCGGCTGCGCAGCTCGCCGCCCGCGAGGATGATGCGGAAGTCTTCTTTCTGCATCAGGGTATTGGCCACGTTCAGGTTGTTGGTGACCACGCGCAGGTTCTCGTGATCCAGCAGCGCATGGGCAACCGCTTCCGGCGTGGTGCCGATATCAATAAACAGCGTCGCGCCGTTCGGGATCTGGCTGGCGACCTTGCGGGCAATGCGCTCTTTCTCTGCCGTCTGCGTCGCCTTACGGTCGTGCCAGGAGGTGTTGACCGAGCTGGACGGCAGCGCCGCGCCGCCGTGGTGGCGAAGAATACGGTTCTGATCGGCCAGGTCGTTCAGGTCACGACGGATGGTTTGTGGGCTGACGGCAAACTGCTCCACCAGCTCTTCGGTGCTGACGTATCCCTGTTTTTTTACCAGTTCGATAATGGCGTCATGACGTTGTGTTTGTTTCATCAATTATCCCTGAGAATTATGTTCGTTTTCGCGCATGGAGCGTGTCGGCAAAGGCCATCGCCAGCCCCACGGCCAGCCCGGCGACGTGCGCACCGTTGGCGATAGACATACCAAACAGATCAAACCATCCGGCAATTAGCCATATTAATGCAAAGGTTATCAATCCGCGTTGCAGATAGATGCCGCTTTGCGGATCGCGCTCCCCGCGAAGCCAGACGTAGCCCATCAGGGCATACACGACACCCGACAGCCCGCCGAACCACGGCCCGCTGAACTTGTGCTGCACGTAGCCGCTTAACAGGGCGCTGATGATGGTGATAACGATCAGCTTGCCGCTGCCCAGACGCTTTTCAACGGCACCGCCGAGATACCACCACCAGAGCAGGTTAAAGAGGATATGCATCACCGAGAAATGCATCAGCGCGTGGCTAAAGTAGCGCCAGACGTCAAACTCAAGAGACGAGTCATAGGGCCACGCCAGGGTAATCATTACGCTCTGGTCGCCGACCACGTTCATGATAATGAAGACGATGATACAGGCCGCCATCAGCAGCAGCGTAAACGGGCCCGCGCGCTCGCGAATGGTGGCGAGGAAAGGAAAGCGGCTGTAATGCAATCCGCTGCCGGTCTGGCCGGACTGCCAGCTGGCCGCCAGATAGCGCGGGTCGCCAGGGTTCTCAAGAAAACGCGCCAGCTCCTCGTTTACCCGTCCGGCCTGGCTCTCATCGGCCAGCCAGACGTCGGTCTGCGTATGTTGTTGAATAGTCAGAATAACGCCCTGCGTCGCCATATAGTCGACAAACGCCTGGGCGACGCGCGGGTTAGTAAAAGAGGTGATCATCAACATGGGCAGCGGTCGCTTATTTCCACACAAAAGAGGACAGTATAGCGGGATCAGCGCTCAAAAGCGTATTCCACTTCCGCCGGGAAATGACGATGCCAGGCATCGAAACCGCCGTCGACGCTGTAAACCGCGTCGTAACCCTGCTGAAGCAGATACTGCGCCGCGCCTTTGCTGCTGTTGCCGTGGTAACACATGACCATCACCGGCGTGTCGAAGTCGTTATCGCGCATAAACGCGCTCAGCGTGTCGTTGGTGAGATGGAACGCGCCCGGCGTATGGCCCATCGCAAAACTCTGCGGATCGCGGATGTCCACCAGCACCGCTTTTCCCTGGTGCATCTTCTGGTGGGCTTCTTCTACGTTAATACATTCAAACTGATCCATGGTGTTCTCTTTACAGTGGTCAACGACAAGATTTTACCCCGTAGTGTACGTCCTGGCGGCGGGTAAACGCCATTATGTTATCCATATCACTCTAAATTGTTTTTTTGATGTTACCAAAAGCGCGTTCCTTTGCTATTATGAGCGATATCGAACATTTCTGAGCTTTAACGAAAGTGCATGAGGGTGTTATGGAAACCAAAGATCTGATTGTGATAGGCGGTGGCATCAACGGTGCCGGTATTGCGGTCGATGCCGCAGGACGCGGTTTGTCCGTACTGATGCTGGAAGCTAACGATCTCGCCTGCGCGACGTCGTCCGCCAGCTCCAAACTGATTCACGGTGGCCTGCGCTACCTGGAACACTACGAATTCCGCCTGGTCAGTGAAGCGCTGGCCGAACGTGAAGTGCTGCTGAAAATGGCCCCGCATCTGGCGATTCCCATGCGCTTCCGCCTGCCCCATCGCCCGCATCTGCGTCCGGCGTGGATGATTCGCATCGGTCTGTTTATGTACGATCATCTGGGTAAACGCACCAGCCTCCCGAGTTCGAAAGGGTTGCGTTTTGGCTCAGAATCGGTCCTTAAGCCGGAAATCGTGCGCGGATTCGAATATTCCGACTGCTGGGTGGATGATGCCCGCCTGGTACTGGCGAATGCGCAGATGGTTGAGAAGAAAGGTGGCGAGGTGAAAACCCGCACCCGCGCAACCGCTGCCCGTCGTGAAAATGGCCTGTGGATTGTGGAAGCGGAAGACATTGATACCGGCGAGAAATTCAGCTGGAAAGCGCGCGGCCTGGTGAATGCTACCGGCCCGTGGGTGAAGCAGTTCTTCGACGACGGCATGCATCTGCCTTCTCCATACGGCATTCGCCTGATCAAAGGCAGCCACATTGTGGTGCCGCGCGTGCATACCCAGAAGCAGGCTTACATCCTGCAGAACGAAGACAAGCGCATCGTGTTTGTGATCCCGTGGATGGACGAATTCTCGATCATCGGTACTACCGACGTGGAGTACAAAGGCGATCCGAAGAACGTCGAGATCGACGAGAGCGAAGTGAACTACCTGCTCAAAGTGTATAACGCGCACTTTAAGAAACAGCTGTCGCGCGACGACGTTGTCTGGACCTACTCCGGCGTGCGTCCGCTGTGCGATGACGAGTCTGATTCACCGCAGGCCATTACCCGCGACTATACGCTCGATATTCACGACGTTGACGGTCAGGCGCCGCTGCTTTCCGTGTTTGGCGGTAAGCTCACTACCTACCGCAAGCTGGCCGAGCACGCGCTGGAAAAACTGGCGCCGTACTATAAAGGCATTGGCCCGGCATGGACCAAGGGCGCGGTATTGCCCGGCGGTGATATCGGCGATAACCGCGATGATTACGCCGCGAAGCTGCGCCGTCGGTTCCCGTTCATCACCGAAGGAATGGCGCGCCACTATGCCCGCACCTACGGCAGCAATACCGAGCTGATCCTGGGCGATGCGAAGGACATGGCGGATCTGGGCGAGCATTTCGGCCACGAGCTGTACGAAGCCGAACTGCGTTACCTGGTTGAGCACGAGTGGGTGCGTCGTCTGGACGATGCTATCTGGCGCCGTACCAAAGAAGGGATGTGGCTCAACGCCGAGCAGCAGTCTCGCGTGGCGCAGTGGTTACTGCAAAATGCGGGGAAGCGTGAGCTGTCGCTGGCGTCGTAATACGACCGGTGCGGACTGATGCCCTCACCCTGCCCCTCTCCCACAGGGAGAGGGAACAAACACTAAAAACGGCAACCGAGGTTGCCGTTTTGCTTTTATAGCCTCACCGGATCAATATGCCAGATCGTCTCGGCATACTCCTTGATGGTCCTGTCTGACGAGAAATAGCCCATATTGGCGATGTTGTACATCGCGGCGCTGGTCCACTTCTCCGGCTGGCGATAAAGTTCGTCCACCTTATCCTGACAGTCCACGTAGCTGCGATAATCCGCCAGCACCTGGTAGTGATCGCCAAAGTTAATCAGCGAATCCACCAGATCGCGGTAGCGGCTAGGTTCATCAGGGCTAAACACGCCGGTCGCGATCTGCGTCAGCACCTGACGCAACTCTTCATCCTCTTCGTAATATTGACGCGGCGAGTAGCCTTTCCTGCGCAGCGCCTCCACCTCTTCCGTCGTATTACCGAAGATAAAGATATTCTCATCGCCCACGTGCTCCAGCATCTCGACGTTCGCCCCGTCCAGCGTGCCGATGGTCAGCGCGCCGTTGAGGGCAAACTTCATGTTACTGGTACCGGATGCCTCCGTTCCCGCCGTGGAAATCTGTTCAGAGAGATCCGCCGCCGGGATGATCAGCTGCGCCAGGCTGACGCTGTAGTTCGGAATGAACACCACCTTCAGCTTGTCGCCAATGTCCGGATCCTGGTTAACCACCTTCGCCACGTCGTTGATGAGATGAATAATGTGCTTCGCCATGTAGTAGGCGGAAGCCGCCTTACCGGCGAAGATCTTCACGCGCGGCACCCATTCAGCCGTCGGATCGGCCTTGATGCGGTTGTAATGGGTGATCACGTGCAGCACGTTCATCAGCTGACGCTTGTATTCGTGGATGCGTTTGATCTGCACGTCGAACAGCGCTTTCGGGTTAGCGACCACGTTGAGGTGCATCGCCAGCCAGACCGCCAGACGCTTTTTGTTCAGCAGCTTTGCTTCCCGTACGGCTTTGTTCACCGTCGGGAAATCAATATGCTGTTCCAGCTCGCTCAGCTGGCTCAAATCGGTACGCCAGGTGCGGCCGATATTCTCGTCCAGCACCTCAGAGAGCGGCTGGTTGGCCAGCGCCAGCCAGCGGCGCGGCGTGACGCCGTTGGTCACGTTGCAGAACCGCGTCGGGAAGATCTTCGCGAAGTCCGCAAACAGCGACTGCACCATCAGGTTCGAGTGCAGCTCAGACACCCCGTTGACCTTGTGGCTGATGACAACCGCCAGCCAGGCCATGCGCACGCGACGACCGTTCGACTCATCAATGATGGACGCGCGGCTCAGCAGGCCGGTATCGTTCGGATACTGCTCCTGCAGCGTCTTGAGGAAGTAGTCGTTGATCTCAAAGATAATCTGCAGGTGGCGCGGCAGGATTTTGCCGAGCATGTCCACCGGCCACGTCTCCAGCGCTTCGCTCATCAGCGTGTGGTTGGTGTAGGAGAACACCTGACAGGTCACCTCAAAGGCGTCATCCCAGCTGAACTTATGCTCGTCGATCAGCAGGCGCATCAGTTCCGGAATTGAGAGCACCGGGTGGGTGTCGTTAAGGTGGATCGCGGTTTTCTCCGCCAGGTTGGCGTAGGTTTTGTGCAGCTGATGGTGGCGGCTGAGGATGTCCTGAATGGTCGCCGAAACGAGGAAATACTCCTGACGCAGGCGCAGCTCGCGACCCGAGTAGGTCGAGTCATCCGGGTACAGCACGCGGGACACGTTCTCGGAGTGGTTTTTATCCTCCACCGCCGCGAAGTAGTCACCCTGGTTAAATTTCCCGAGGTTAATTTCGCTACTGGCCTGGGCACTCCACAGGCGCAGCGTGTTGGTGGCGTCGGTGTCGTAGCCGGGGATAATCTGGTCGTAGGCCACGGCCAGGATCTCTTCCGTTTCCACCCAGCGGGATTTTTTCCCTTCCTGCTGGATACGCCCGCCAAAGCGCACCTTGTAGCGCGTGTTGTGGCGCTTAAACTCCCACGGGTTGCCGTACTCCAGCCAGTAGTCCGGCGACTCTTTCTGACGCCCGTCGACGATGTTCTGTTTGAACATACCGTAGTCGTAGCGAATACCGTAGCCGCGGCCCGGCAGCGCCAGCGTCGCCAGCGAGTCGAGGAAGCAGGCGGCGAGACGCCCCAGACCGCCGTTGCCGAGGCCCGGGTCGTTCTCTTCGTCGATCAATTCTTCTAAATCTAACCCCATCTCTTCGAGTGCGGTTTTGACATCGTCATAAATACCGAGCGACAGCAGCGCGTTGGACAGCGTGCGGCCAATCAAAAATTCCATCGACAGGTAGTAAACCTGACGCGTCTCCTGCGAGAGCTGGGCGCGGTTTGAGCGCAGCCAGCGTTCAACTAAGCGGTCACGCACGGCAAACAGGGTGGCGTTCAGCCACTCGTGCTTGTTGGCAATAACCGGATCTTTCCCGATGGTGAACATCAGCTTGTAGGCGATGGAGTGCTTTAACGCCTCAACGCTGAGCGTGGGTGAAGAGTAGCTAAATGGAGCGTTCATATCAGTAACTTCGCCTCGTTACATCAAGCGTTGATAGAGATCGCGGTATGACTGCGCCGCGACGTGCCAGCTAAAGTCCATGGACATCGCCTGACGCTGAACGTAACGCCAGAGTGATGGACGGGACCACAAGACGAAAGCACGCCGAATCGCCCGAAGCAGCGACCAGGCATTACTGTCCTCAAAGACAAATCCGCTGGCGATACCGTCCGCCAGATTTTCCAGAGAGCTGTCGGATACGGTATCCGCCAGTCCGCCCGTGCGGCGCACCAGCGGCAGCGTGCCGTATTTCAGACCATAAAGCTGCGTCAGGCCGCAGGGTTCGAAACGGCTTGGCACCAGAATGACGTCCGCGCCGCCCATAATTCGGTGAGAGAACGCCTCGTGGTAGCCAATCTGCACGCCTACCTGTCCCGGGTGTTCCGCGGCGGCGGCAAGGAAACCTTCCTGCAGCACCGGGTCGCCCGCGCCGAGCAGCGCCAGCTGTCCGCCCTGCTCCAGTAAACCGGGCAGCGCCTCCAGCACCAGATCCAGCCCTTTCTGGCTGGTCAGGCGGCTCACGACGGCGAACAGCGGCACTTTATCGTTAACCTTCAGGCCCATCGCAATCTGCAGCTGGCGTTTGTTTTCCGCTTTGTCTTCAACGGAATCACGGCCATAGCGCGCCGCCAGCAGGAGATCGGTTTCCGGGCTCCAGATCTGTTCATCCACGCCGTTCAGAATGCCCGACAGGCGGCCTTCGCGATGGCGCTGCTGCAGCAACCCTTCCATGCCATAGCCAAACGCCGGCTGGGTGATCTCACGCGCGTAGGTTGGGCTCACCGCCGTGATGTGATCGGCGTAGTACAGACCCGCCTTCAGGAACGAGATCTGCCCGTTAAACTCCAGACCGTGCATGTTAAAGAACGACCATGGCAGATCGATGTCATTCATGTGATGGGCGTAGTACATCCCCTGATACGCCAGGTTATGCACGGTAAAGACCGATTTCGCCGGGTGGCCGCGCGCGGCGAGATACGCCGGGGCAAGCCCGGCGTGCCAGTCATGCGCGTGCACCACATCCGGACGCCAGAACGGATCCAGCCCCGTCGCCATTTCTGCTCCAACCCAGCCGAGCAGCGCAAAGCGCAGCACGTTGTCGGTGTAGGCGAACAGGTTCGTATCGTGATACGGGCTGCCCGGGCGATCGTATAAGTGCGGCGCGTCGATCAGGTAAATCCCTACGCCATTGTAATGTCCAAACAGCAGGGTAATGCGTCCGGCAAACGTTTCACGGCGGGTCACCACTTTTGCATCGGGTATACCGCGCCGGATATCCGGAAAGGCGGGCAGCAGGACTCGGGTATCCACGCCTCCGGCGATTTGCGCCGCCGGTAATGCGCCAAGCACATCTGCCAGTCCGCCCGTTTTTAATAACGGGAACATCTCAGAACATACGTGTAAAACCTGCATCATCGCTCCTGTTTGATCTGCAGCTTCCGCAACATTTCCCGTGTGACTAACACGATCCCCTCTTCCGAACGGTAGAAACGACGCGCGTCTTCTTCCGCATTCTCCCCAATAACCATCCCTTCAGGGATGACGCAGGCACGGTCGATCACGCAACGACGCAGACGACACGAGCGCCCTACCCAGACATCCGGCAACAAGACTGCCGAATCGATATTACAGAATGAATTTATCCGCACGCGCGGGAACAACACCGACTGCACCACGACCGAACCGGAGATAATGCACCCGCCGGACACCAGCGAGTTCAGCGTCATACCGTGGCTGCCGGAGCGGTCCTGCACGAATTTGGCCGGCGGTAGCGACTCCATATGGGTACGAATCGGCCAGTTCTGGTCATACATATCCAGTTCAGGCGTGACCGATGCCAGATCGAGGTTCGCTTTCCAGTAGGCTTCCAGCGTACCCACATCGCGCCAGTAGGGTTCCGCATTCGGATCGGACTGTACGCAGGACAGCGGGAATGGATGTGCATACGCCATGCCAGCTTTCGTGATTTTCGGAATGATGTCTTTACCGAAGTCGTGGCTGGAGTTTTCGTCTTTGTCGTCTTCTTCCAGCAGCTCATAAAGATAATCTGCGTCAAAGACATAGATCCCCATGCTGGCGAGCGATTTGGTGTCATCGCCCGGCATGGTTGGCGGATTCGCCGGTTTTTCAACGAAGTCGATAATTTTGTCGTCGGCATCCACGTGCATGACGCCAAACGCCGTCGCTTCGGCAACGGGCACAGGCAGACACGCCACGGTGCAGCGCGCCCCTTTTTCGACGTGGTCGATCAGCATGTGGGAGTAATCTTGCTTGTAGATGTGGTCCCCGGCGAGGATCACGATGTATTCCGCGTTATAGCGACGAATGATGTCGAGGTTCTGGGTCACCGCATCCGCCGTACCGCGGTACCAATTCTCGCCGTGAACGCGCTGCTGAGCAGGAAGGAGATCGACAAACTCGTTCATCTCTTCGCTGAAGAATGACCAGCCGCGCTGGATATGCTGAACCAGCGTGTGCGACTGATACTGCGTAATGACGCCGATGCGGCGAATGCCCGAGTTCAGGCAGTTGGAGAGCGCAAAGTCGATGATGCGGAACTTACCACCAAAGTGAACAGCCGGTTTGGCGCGCTTGATGGTCAAATCTTTCAGACGGGTACCACGCCCACCCGCAAGGATCAGGGCAACCGTTTTTAATGGTAGCTGGCGTGCCAACATTAAGGGATCGTTCTTCTCTAATCTAACCATGACTAACTCCTTTTTTATCATCTTTGGAATACGCACACTCCGTGCGCAGGCCCGTGCCAGACAGCCATTACTACCGGATTATCCGCTCCGGCAAAGGGGGGAACGGCGCGCCACTCCCCGTCAGGTAAAACAATCTCTGCGACGTCATCCGTCGCGTTCAGCGTGACCAGCCATTTATCCGACAGCAGGATTTGCAGGCGTGGTACGCCGTGTTGCCACTCTTGCGCGCTTAAAGGTTGCGCGTCTTTATTCAGCCAGCGAACGTTGCCGTCACCCTCTTCCCACCAGCTGTTGGCGGTCAGCGCGGGGATCTGCTGGCGAAGATGGATCAGCGCAGCGGTGAAATGAATCAGCCCGCTGTTGGCTTCCCCCCAGTCGAGCCAGGTTAAGGTGTTGTCCTGGCAATACGCATTGTTATTACCGTGCTGGCTGTGACCATGCTCATCGCCTGCCAGCAGCATCGGCGTGCCCTGCGACAGTAAAAGCGTTGTCAGCAGCGCATGAACGCTGGCGCGTCGCCGCTCTATCACATCCAGACTTCCGCCTAACCCTTCTATACCATGATTAAAGCTATGGTTATTGTTAGTGCCATCGCGATTCTCTTCGCCGTTCGCCTCATTGTGTTTCTGATTGAAACAAACGCAGTCCCTGAGCGTAAAACCGTCGTGCGCCGTCAACAGGTTGACGGTGGCCGACGGGCGTTTGCCGTCGCGCTTAAAAAGATCGCTCGACGCGGCAAAGCGCCCGGCAAATTCCCCCAGCGACAGGTTCCGCTCCAGCCAGAAGCGGCGTACGGCGTCGCGGTAGTGATCGTTCCACTCGGCAAACAGCGGCGGGAAATTCCCGACCTGATAACCGCCTTCGCCAATGTCCCACGGCTCGGCAATGAGCTTCACCTGCGAGAGCACCGGACAGTTTTTTATCGCCTCGAACAGCGGAGCCTGCCGGCTGAACGCCGGCGTGCGCCCCATCACGGGCGCCAGGTCGAAACGAAAACCGTCGACGTGGAACGTCTCCACCCAGTATTTCAGGCATTCATACGCAAAATGCGTGACCGCCGGATGGCTGAGGTTGAGCGTGTTACCGCAGCCGGTCCAGTTCTCATAATCGCCATCCTGCCTGATCCAATAATAGCTACGGTTATCAATTCCGCGCATGGAGAGCGTTGGACCGTCGAGATCGCTTTCTGCACTGTGGTTGAGCACCACGTCCAGAATGACCTCAATGCCCGCCGCGTGGAGAGCCTTCACCGCATCGCGGAACTCGTCCCGCGCTTTTTCCGGATGGACGGCATAGCGCGGCTCGAGCGCGAACATCGCCAGCGGGTTGTAGCCCCAGTAGTTGCTGAGCCCCAGCCGCTGCAGGCGCGGCTCGCTGGCAAAATGGGCAACGGGAAGCAGTTCCAGGGCGGTGATACCGAGATGTTTCAGGTAGGCGATCATGGTGGGATGCCCGAGTGCCTTATAGGTGCCGCGCATCTCTTTGGGGATCGACGGGTGCAGGTACGTCAGCCCTTTAACGTGGGCTTCATAAATGACGGTATTGCCCCACGGCGTCTGCGGCGGGGCATCGTCTTCCCAGTCATAAAGATCGTTCACCACCACGCTTTTAGGCGCGACGGGCGCGCTGTCGCGGTGGTCGGGCTCGCCGTAGCCTACGTGGAACAGAGGGTCATCTTTAAACTCACCGTCCACCCGGTGCGCGCACGGATCAATCAGCAGCTTCGCCGGGTTAAACCAGTGACCCTGCGCCGGATCCCACGGACCGTGAACGCGAAAGCCATAGTGCATGCCGGGCCGTCCCCCGGCCAGGTAGCCGTGCCAGGTATCCCCCGTGCGCGCGGGTAAATCGTAACGGTGCTCGTTACCTTCCCCGTCAAACACGCACAGTTCAACCCGCTCGGCGTGAGCGGAAAAGAGGGTGAAATTGACACCCTTTCCGTCAAAACGCGCCCCGAGCGGTTCGGGTTTACCTGCCGTAAGCTGCGTCATTCGCCCTCCCGCATCAGCCAGATGGTGCCAAGCGGCGGCAGCGTCAGGCTCAGGGAGTTGGGTCGCCCGTGGCTTTCTAGGGCGTCACTCTGTACCAGCCCACCGTTACCGGCGTTGCTGCCGTGGTAGTGCATCGAATCGGTATTCAGAATTTCACGCCATTTGCCCGGCTGGTTAATGCCGAAGCGGTAGTGTTCGCGCGGCACCGGGGTGAAGTTGCTGGCGACGATGATCTCGTTACCCGCTTTGTCACGTCGCACAAAGACAAACACCGAGCGCTCATGGTCGTCCACCACCAGCCATTCAAAGCCGTACGGATCGAAGTCGAGCTCGTGCAGCGCTTTGTGGTGGCGATAGGTCAGGTTCAGATCGCGCACCAGACGCTGCACCCCGTGGTGCCAGTTGTCGCCGCCTTCCAGCAGATGCCAGTCGAGGCTGGCGTCGTGGTTCCACTCGCGTCCCTGGGCGAACTCATTGCCCATGAACAGCAGTTTCTTACCCGGGAAGGCAAACATCCAGCCGTAATAGGCGCGCAGGTTGGCAAACTTCTGCCACGCGTCGCCAGGCATGCGGTCGAGAATCGATTTTTTACCGTGTACCACCTCATCGTGCGACAGCGGCAGCATGAAGTTTTCGGTGTAGTTGTAGAGCATCCCGAACGTCAGCTTATCGTGATGATACTTACGGTGAACCGGGTCCAGCTTCATGTAGTCGAGCGTGTCGTGCATCCAGCCCAGGTTCCACTTATACCAGAACCCCAGGCCGCCCAATGACGGCGGACGGGAGACGCCTGCAAAGTCGGTCGACTCTTCCGCCATGGTCACGGCACCCTCCACCTGCTCGCCGATAATGCGGTTGGTATTGCGCAGGAACTCAATGGCTTCCAGGTTTTCACGGCCGCCAAACTCGTTCGGGATCCACTCCCCCTCTTTGCGGCTGTAGTCGCGGTAGATCATCGACGCCACCGCATCGACGCGCAGGGCATCAATACCAAACCGCTCGATCCAGTACAGGGCATTCCCGACCAGATAGTTGGCGACCTCACGACGACCGTAGTTGTAGATCAGCGTGTTCCAGTCCTGGTGATAGCCTTCGCGCGGATCGCTATGCTCGTACAGCTTCGTGCCGTCAAATTCTGCCAGCGCGAAATCATCCGCAGGGAAATGGCCCGGCACCCAGTCGAGGATGACGTTCAGCCCGGCGGCGTGCGCGGCATCAATGAAATAGCGGAAGTCGTCGCGCGTGCCGAAGCGGCGCGTTGGCGCATACAGCCCGGTGGGCTGATAGCCCCAGCTGCCGTCGAACGGGTGTTCATTGACCGGCAGCAGCTCAAGGTGAGTAAAGCCCATCCATTTGGCGTACGGCACCAGCTGGTCGGCAAGCTCCCGGTAGCTCAGCCAGAAGTTGTTATCGGTGTGGCGGCGCCAGGAGCCGAGATGGACTTCATAGACGGAGATCGGCGCATCAAAGCGGTTGGCCTGTTTACGCTCCTCCGTCTGGATAACCTTTTCCGGCAGGCCGCAAATCAGCGACGCGGTATCCGGGCGCATCTGCGCTTCGAAGGCATACGGGTCGGCTTTAATGCGTAGCTTGCCGTTGGCGTCGATCATCTCGAATTTATAAAGCTGCCCGGGGTGCGCCCCGGGGATAAACAGCTCCCAGATGCCGGTTTCCCGGCGCAGGCGCATCGGATGGCGGCGACCGTCCCAGTAGTTGAACTGGCCGACAACGGAGACGCGCTGGGCGTTAGGTGCCCACACGGAGAACCGCGTGCCGGTAATACCGTCCATGGTATCGGCATGGGCACCCAGCGTTTCATAAGGTCGAAGATGCGTCCCTTCGGAGAGCAGCCAGGCGTCCATCTCTTTTAAGAGCGGACCAAAGCTGTAAGGATCGTCAATCAGGTTTTGCTGACCGTGCCAGAGAACGGCGAGCTGATAGCGAAAAGGGTTTTTACGACGGGGCATTACGCCCGAGAAGAAGCCACGCGAATCGAGGCATTCAAGATTACCGACCTTGCGGCCGGTTTTGGGTTCAATCACCCAGACTTCTGTGGCATCCGGTAATAGCGCCCGAACTTCCAGACCCGCCTCAGTACGATGCATCCCAAGCACAGAAAAGGGGTCAGCGAAATGACCCGCAATAAGCGCATTAATCACGTCTCTATCCACACGATCGGACATGGTATTCATCCTGTTTTTTATGTCGTCCTTTTTAAGCGCTCCGGGACGACTTTTAATGTGACCTGAACGGGACAGCACAAAAATGTGCATCCATTCTGCTCCGTTCGAACCTCAGGTAAGAAATGACTCTTCCTTAAAGCATAGCCAACGCTCTAGATGACTCCTGATAAAAAATAAGACATACGCGTGTTACTCCATGTAGTACGCAAAAAAAAGGGGTGAAAATCACCCCCGGTAGTTAACAAATTATTACGCCAGCTGGCGCAGCATGCGGCGCAGCGGCTCGGCGGCACCCCACAGGAGCTGGTCGCCGACGGTGAACGCGGAGAGATACTCCGGCCCCATGTTCAGCTTGCGCAGACGGCCAACCGGCGTGGTCAGCGTGCCGGTAACGGCAGCCGGGGTCAGCTCGCGCATGGTGATATCGCGATCGTTTGGCACCACTTTCGCCCACGGGTTGTGCGCGGCCAGCAGTTCTTCCACGGTCGGAATAGACACATCTTTTTTCAGTTTAATGGTGAAGGCCTGGCTGTGGCAGCGCAGCGCGCCGATACGCACGCACAGTCCGTCAACCGGAATGGTGTTCGCGGTCGCGAGGATTTTGTTGGTCTCAGCCTGGCCCTTCCACTCTTCGCGGGTCTGGCCGTTATCCAGCTGTTTGTCGATCCACGGGATCAGACCGCCGGCCAGCGGTACGCCAAAGTTATCCACCGGCAGCTCGCCGCTGCGGGTCAGTTGGGTGACCTTACGCTCGATATCCAGAATAGCGGATGCCGGGTTTGCCAGCTCGGTCGCAACGCTCTGGTGCAGCTGGCCCATCTGGGTCAGCAGCTCGCGCATATGGCGCGCGCCGCCGCCGGACGCGGCCTGGTAGGTCGCCACGGAGACCCACTCCACCAGATCCTGAGCGAACAGGCCGCCGAGGGACATCAGCATCAGGCTGACGGTGCAGTTGCCGCCAACAAAAGTTTTTACGCCGTTGTTCAGGCCATCGGTGATCACGCCCTGGTTCACCGGGTCGAGAATAATGATGGCATCATCTTTCATGCGCAGCGAAGAAGCCGCGTCAATCCAGTAGCCCTGCCAGCCGCTTTCACGCAGCTTTGGATAGATTTCGTTGGTATAATCGCCGCCCTGGCACGTCACAATAATGTCGAGTGCCTTCAGCGCTTCCAGATCGTAAGCATCCTGCAACGTGCCTGTGGTACCACCAAAGGACGGAGCAGCCTGGCCGAGCTGGGAAGTGGAGAAGAAGACCGGGCGGATAGCGTCGAAATCGCGCTCTTCAACCATGCGTTGCATGAGTACAGAGCCGACCATACCGCGCCAGCCGATAAAACCAACGTTTTTCATAGCATTTTTTTCCTGCTGAGGGTGTGTGCTGATTGTGCAAGCCAGTATTGAACTGGGATATGCTTCACATTACAAAATGCTGCCAAAGTCGCAAGCGAAATTAATCGATGATTGCCCGGCAATCAGAAAAAGCGCTAATCATCGAAATAACACTACTAAGTATCAGGGATAATTTAAAGATGAGTGAAATCATTTCCGCGGCGGTTTTATTGATCCTGATTATGGATCCACTGGGTAACCTGCCGATCTTCATGTCGGTGCTGAAGCACACCGAACCGAAGCGCCGCCGTGCGATCATGATCCGCGAGCTGCTCATCGCCCTGCTGGTGATGTTTATCTTCCTGTTTGCGGGTGAAAAAATCCTCGCATTCCTGAACCTGCGCGCCGAAACCGTGTCAATTTCCGGCGGGATTATTCTTTTCCTGATTGCGATTAAGATGATTTTCCCAAGCGCGGAAGGCAGCAGCAGCGGCCTGCCTGCGGGTGAAGAGCCGTTTATTGTGCCGCTGGCGATTCCCCTCGTTGCCGGGCCGACCATTCTGGCCACGCTGATGCTGCTGTCGCACCAGTATCCGAACCAGATGAGCCATCTGGTCATTGCCCTGCTGATTGCCTGGGGCGGAACGTTTATTATCCTGCTGCAGTCATCCCTGTTCCTGCGCCTGCTGGGCGAAAAAGGGGTAAACGCGCTGGAGCGCCTGATGGGGCTGATTCTGGTAATGATGGCAACGCAGATGTTCCTGGACGGCATTCGGGCGTGGATGAAGGGATGACTTTCTCCCTCTCCCTGTGGGAGAGGGCCGGGGTGAGGGTATCAGGCCGCAGAGGCGCCCACTCAACCCTTACGAATCAAATACCGGTACGGCAGCGTTTCCGTCTGCTGTGCCACCAGCTCATGCTCCATAAAGGTACAAAAACCGGGAATATCGCGCGTGGTGGCCGGGTCGTCGGCAACGATCAGCAGCGTTTCACCGGTCTGCATGTTGCGCACGGTTTTACGTACCATCATTACCGGTTCCGGGCAGCGAAGGCCCTGGGCATCAAGAGTGTGGTCTGGGCTGGAAAACAGGTCGGTCATGATCTTCTCGGTCTGATAAAAACGGCTGTAGTTTACGCCCGGTTGCGATCAATGCAAACCAGGTTAACGATTGCGTAAAAACTAACCATTGCAATGTCCTGACAAAGCAGTATCATGCTGCGGTTTTTATTGGGTTCCCTCACCCCAACGTATAAAAAGGTCACATTATGACGCAGTTTTCTGAATCTCAGCGCGTAAAAGCGTTGTTCTGGCTTTCGCTTTTCCATTTGCTGGTGATCACCTCCAGCAACTATCTGGTGCAGCTCCCGATCTCCATCTTTGGTTTCCATACCACCTGGGGCGCGTTTAGTTTCCCGTTTATTTTCCTCGCGACGGATTTGACCGTGCGTATTTTTGGCGCACCGCTGGCTCGCCGTATTATTTTTTCGGTCATGCTCCCGGCGCTGTTCATCTCGTACGTGATTTCGTCTCTGTTTTATATGGGAAGCTGGCAGGGCTTTGAGGCGTTAACCCACTTCAACCTGTTCGTTGCCCGTATCGCCGCGGCAAGCTTTATGGCCTACGCGCTGGGGCAGATCCTCGACGTGCATGTGTTTAACCGCCTGCGTCAGAATCATCGCTGGTGGATGGCGCCAACCGCCTCCACGCTGTTCGGTAACGTGAGCGATACGCTGGCCTTCTTCTTCATCGCCTTCTGGCGCAGCCCGGATGCGTTCATGGCCGAGCACTGGATGGAAATCGCGCTGGTGGACTACTGCTTCAAGGTCCTCATCAGCATTGTTTTCTTCCTGCCGATGTACGGCGTGCTGCTCAATATGCTGCTGAAAAGGCTGGCAGATAAATCTGAAATCACAGCATTGCAGGCTGGTTAAGAGTTCGCTTTATCAGTTGTGATAAGATGAGCGAATGAGCCGTTATGGCCGTTTATCGAAAGGAAGAAGTCAATGCGCAATCTGGTTAAATATGTCGGGATTGGCCTGCTGGTTGTGGGTCTTGCAGCCTGTGATAACAGCGACACGAAAACGCCTGCTCAGGGCACATCCGCAGAAAGCAATGCGACCGGCCAGCCGGTGAATCTGATGGATGGCAAACTCAGTTTCTCTCTGCCAGCCGATATGACTGACCAGAGCGGCAAGCTGGGCACCCAGGCGAACAACATGCACGTTTACTCCGACGCAACCGGGCAGAAAGCGGTCATTGTGATTGTGGGCGACGACACCAGCGAAGACCTGGCCGTCCTGTCCAAACGTCTTGAAGATCAGCAGCGCGGACGCGACCCACAGCTTCAGGTCGTGACCAATAAATCCATCGAGCTGAAAGGCCATAAGCTGCAGCAGCTCGATAGCATCATCTCCGCAAAAGGCCAGACCGCTTACTCCTCTGTCGTGCTGGGCAAGGTCGATAACAAACTGCTGACCCTGCAGATCACCCTGCCAGCGGAAGATCAGCAGAAAGCGCAGACAGCCGCTGAAAACATCATTAACACCATCGTGATCCAGTAACGCCTCACGACGATGACGTGGCCTCCGGTGCCTGCACCGGGGGCCATTTTTTTAGTCGCCACGTCAGCAGAAGCGCAATAACAACCAGACCCGCCGCGGCAAGATAGATCACCGGCACGCCTGCCCAGGCCATCACCAGCCCCGCCAGCGGGCCGGTAATGCCTAAAGACATATCCATGAATACCGTATAGGTCGCCAGCGCCGCCCCCTGATTCTGCTGCGGCACGGCTTTTACCGCCACCACGCCCAGCGCCGGGAAGACCAGGGAAAAGCCAGCCCCCGCGAGGAACACGCCCACTTTGGCGACCCACGGCACCATCGCAATTCCGGTCAGCAGCAGCCCGACAATCTCTATCGCAAAGCAGATCATCGCCACATTCAGCCCGCCGAGACGGTTGATGCCGTTAGGGAAAAGCAGGCGGGCACCTACAAACGCACAGCTAAACAGGGTTAACGCAAAGGCCGCGCCGTCCCAGCCTTTGGCGTCGTAAAACAGGGTGATGAAGGTCGCAATTACGCCAAAGCCGGTGGTTGCCAGCGCCAGGGCCATGCCGTACGGCCAGACGCGCCCCAGCACCGCCCGAAACGGCAGCGGCTTGCCTTTGCTGGCCTTTACTTTCGGACGCGGCAGCGCAAAGAGAATTGCCAGCAGCGCGACCGCCATAATGGTGATAGACAGCCCATACAGCCCGCCAAGCGCATAGCAGGCCACGCCGAGCGGCGCCCCAAGCGCCATTGCCCCGTAGGTGACAATCCCGTTCCAGGAGATCACCCGGCCAATGTGCGGCGCACCTACCACCCCCACGCCCCAGAGCGTCGAGCCGGTTCCCGCCAGACTTTGCCCGATGCCGAGAATGACGCGGCCCAGGCAGAGCAGCGCCAGGCTGACCAGCGGCCAGTGGCTGGTTGCGGCAGCCAGCAGGTAGCTCAGACCACTGAGGAAACAGCCGCATAAACCCACCACCACAATGCTTTTTGGACCGAACAGGTCCGCGTAGCGCCCGGCATGGGGGCGACTCAGAAGCGTGGCGAAATACTGCAGGCTGATGACCAGCCCCGCCCAGAAGGCGCTGAAGCCCATCACGTCATGGACATAGCCCGGCAGGACCGCCAGCGGCAGGCCAATGGTCAGATAGCTGGCAAAGTTGAAAATCACAACGGAAACGATGCGCAGATTGAGGCGCAATCCGCTCAGTGCCGGTTCAGCGGCAGGTTCGGGCATGGGGTTTTACCTGGATTTTTTACAACCGTGTTTCACTATTACCACGGCGCAATAAGAAAATCAGCACCGACTTTCAGATTAACGGCTCCAGACGAAGCGAAGCCCGGGCACTACACTTACCGGGTCATCATATTAAGGAACACGCATGATCGCTAACCCGTCCGACAAAGCAGGACTTCACATCTTATTAAAACTCGCCTGTCTGGTGGTTATCCTTGCGGGTATTCATGCTGCCGCCGACATTATTGTTCAGCTCCTTCTGGCGCTCTTTTTTGCCATTGTGCTTAATCCTCTGGTCACCTGGTTTTTACGTCGGGGCGTCAGCCGCCCGGTAGCCATCACCATTGTGGTTATTGTTATGCTGATTGGCCTGACGGCGCTCTTCGGCGTACTGGCGGCATCGCTGAGCGAATTCTCCACCATGCTGCCACAGTACAACAAAGAGCTGACGCGTAAGATTGTCGCGCTGCAGGAGATGGTACCCTTTCTTAATCTGCATATTTCACCCGAACGGATGCTGCGCAGAATGGACTCCGAGAAGGTCATGACCTACGCCACCACGTTGATGACGGGGCTTTCCGGCGCGATGGCCAGCATTCTGCTGCTGGTCATGACGGTAGTGTTTATGCTGTTCGAAGTCCGCCACGTTCCCTATAAGCTGCGCTTTGCACTGAACAACCCACAAATTCACATTGCCGGATTACACCGGGCACTGAAGGGCGTCTCAAAATATCTGGCGCTGAAAACGCTTCTGAGCGTCTGGACCGGGGTCATTGTCTGGCTGGGGCTGATGCTGATGGACGTGCAGTTCGCGCTGATGTGGGGCGTGCTGGCATTTCTGCTGAACTACGTGCCGAATATTGGCGCGGTGCTTTCCGCCGTGCCGCCGATGATTCAGGCGTTTCTGTTCAACGGTTTCTACGAATGCATGCTGGTCGGCGCGCTGTTCCTCGTCGTGCATATGGTGCTGGGCAATATTCTTGAACCGCGCATGATGGGACACCGTCTGGGCATGTCGACGCTGGTGGTATTTTTATCCTTACTGATTTGGGGATGGCTGCTGGGCCCGGTCGGTATGCTGCTGTCGGTCCCCCTGACCAGTGTATGTAAAATCTGGATGGAAACCACCAAAGGCGGCAGCAAGCTGGCGATCCTGCTCGGTCCGGGGAGGCCGAAAAGCCGATTACCCGGATAACCGACCTACCTGTACAGGTAGGTTTAAACCATCAGTAATACACCGTAAATTACCGCGTCCTTAATCCGTCGCGGTATTTTATTTGCGTTAAGGCGATATTCACCCTGTTTTATTTACGTCGTGCGCATTACGCTCAAACGCAATTTATGATTTAACGCAAATTATAAAAAATGAAATAGTTACTTATTTTCCATGTTATTATTTCCGTCTTCGCTTCATCGTAATGCAAACATTAATATTGATTAAAAATACGCCTGGCGCCAACGGATAGCCGGATGAATATTATTTGTAAAAACCACTACCTTTAATTGTTAATATTGATATGGAGTTGTTGATGAAAAAGATCGTTAAATGGTGTGCTGCTGCCGTATTCGTTGGCGCACTGGCTGGCTGTGCGCGTACCGCCCCAATCGCTCAGGTTCACTCTATTGTAAGCGCGGGTCATACTGCCGATCAGGTAAAAACGGCAATTTTGAAAGCAGGCCAAAAACGTGACTGGATCATGACGGAAGCGGGCCCGGGAATGATTAAGGGGCGTCTGCAGTCGCGCGATCACTCGGTCCAGGTGAGTATTCCGTATACGGCAACAAGCTATTCAATCAACTATGAAAACAGCCTTAATCTGAAAGCGGCAGACGGTAAAATTCACAAAAATTATAACCGCTGGGTGAATAACCTCGACCACGATATTCAGCTGAACCTCTCCGCAGGCGCCACGCTGTAATATTTTTCTAAAGTCGGGCCGCGTATGGCCCGATAACCTCTCTTTATTATCCTCAAAGGTTACGTAGTAATGTACGAAAAGGACCCACTCAGCGCACTGGATGCCATTACCGAAGCGCAACGCATCGCTTTTGCCCCGATGTTATTCCAGACTGCGCTTTGTCTGCGTAACTCAGGCGTTCTCGCCTGGCTCGATAAACAAGGGAAAGAAGGTGCCAGCCTTGAGGAAATAACAGAACACAGCACGCTAGGTAGCTATGGTGTCAGCGTACTGCTGGATATGGGATTAAGCGGTCGAATCGTAACCCAACAGCATGGACGTTATTTCCTGGCGAAAGTGGGCCATTTTTTACTGCACGACGAAATGACCCGCGTAAATATGGATTTCACCCAGGACGTTTGTTACCAGGGGCTATTTCACCTGGCGGACGCCCTGCAGGAAGAAAAACCTGCCGGATTAGCCGTGTTTGGCAACTGGCCAACCATCTACCCGGCTTTATCCCAATTACCTGCTCCGGCGAAGGATAGCTGGTTCGCCTTTGATCATTACTATTCTGACGCCGCTTTTGACGCTGCTTTGCCATATATATTCGCAAGCTCGCCGACAAAATTGTACGATGTGGGCGGAAATACGGGTAAATGGTCGTTACGCTGCTGCCGCTATGACGAAAATGTTGCCGTGACGATCCTCGATCTGCCGCAGCAGATAGCGCTGGCGCAGGAAAACATCGCAAAAGCAGGTTTTTCTCATCGTATTGCATTCCATGCTGTCGATATGCTTAGCCCAGCAACATTGCCGGGTGACGCCGACGTCTGGTGGATGAGCCAGTTCCTGGATTGTTTCTCTCCGGATCAGATTGTCGCCATGCTGACGCGCGTCGCACAGGCCATGAAGCCAGGCGCACGTTTGTGCATTATGGAGCTTTTCTGGGATGCTCAGAAATTTGAAGCAGCCTCTTTCAGCCTGAATGCCACCTCGCTCTATTTCACCTGTATGGCGAATGGCAATAGCCGGTTTTACAGCGTAGAAAAGTTTTATCGCTACCTGGAGAGCGCAGGTTTCAGCGTTGAACAGCGGCTGGACAATCTTGGGGTCGGTCATACCCTGCTGATATGCACCAAACGTGAACAATAGAGCAGCTTAGCTGCCCGGGTGGCCCAGTCTGCCTTTTGAATACGGTTTTTTTCGCGGACGCGCGTAGATGAAATTTTCACTGAACATTATCGACTGGCAGGCCAGAGCGCCAGGACTCAGCGATGCCACAGAGTGGCAGGCGTGGTCTCGCCTGCAGCTGGCCGTCGATCCAGCTGCCCCGCTTCCCCGATTGACCGCTTTACCTATGATGACCGCGCGCCGCCTCAATTCAGGCAGTAAGCTGGCGGTGGATATTGGTCTTGCCATGCTGCAAAACCACGCCATTGATGCCGTCGTCTATTCCAGCCGCCACGGCGAGCTGGAGCGCAACTACCGTATTCTGCATGCTCTGGCAACCAGCCAGTCCGTATCGCCCACCGACTTCGCCATGTCCGTGCACAACTCGGCGGTGGGCAATCTCACGATTACCGCACGCCAGCCCATCGTCTCGTCATCCATTTCTGCCGGGCTGGACACCTTCCAGCAGGCTTTATGTGAAGTGCTAAGCCTGCTGCATGCCGGCTACTCCCGCGTCTTGCTGGTCGATTTTGACGGCGCGCTGCCGGAATTTTACCATCCGGCGTTACCGCAGCAGATGCCCACCTGGCCCTACGCGCTGGCGCTGGTCATTGAATCCGGCCAGGAATTGCAGTGTGAAACCCACAGCGGCAGCACGGGTGAAGAACCCGCCCTGCCGCAAAGCCTGATGTTCCTGCAGCGCTATCTCAGCGAGGAACGTCAGTTTGTAGTGCCCGGCGAACGTTTGCTGTGGCAATGGACGCGCGCATGAACCACCTGGCTGCCCGTATCAACTGGTTATGGCGTCTGGTGATGACCGGATTCTGCTTCGCGCTGTTTGGCGTGGGCGGACTGCTGCTGTCGCTGGTCTGGTTCAACCTGCTGCTGATCGTCCAGCGCGACCGCGCCAACCGTCGCCGTCTGGCGCGTCGCAGCATTGCGGCCAGCTTCCGTTTCTTCCTGACCGTTGCGCGCGGCCTCGGGGTACTGGACTATCGCATTCACAATCTTGACGCGCTGCGCAGCGATCGGGGTTGTCTGGTGGTAGCTAACCACCCCACGTTAATTGACTACGTGATCCTGGCGTCGGTGATGCCAGAAACCGACTGTCTGGTGAAGAGTGCGCTGCTGCGTAATCCCTTTGTCAGCGGCGTCATCCGCGCGGCGGATTACCTGATTAACAGCGAAGCCGAGCCCCTGCTCGCGGCCAGCCAGCAGCGTCTGGCTCAGGGCGACACGCTTTTGATCTTTCCGGAAGGCACGCGAACCCGGTTTGGCGAGGCTATCTCCCTCCAGCGCGGCGCGGCTAATATCGCCGTGCGCTGTAACAGCGATCTGCGGGTGGTGCTGATCCACTGTAGCGAACATCTGCTGGATAAAAAAAGTCACTGGTATGATGTACCGCCAGAAAAACCTGTTTTCACCGTGGATGTCCGCGACCGCGTGAACATCGACGAATTTTACGATGCAAATGAACAAGAACCGGCGCTGGCGGCAAGGCAGTTAAACCGGCATCTGGAGCATCGATTAACATCAGGCCTTCAATCTTTGTCAGGAATTAATGATGCAAGCGCTTTATCTTGAAATTAAGAATCTCATTATCACCACGCTGAATCTGGACGAGCTTACCGCAGAGGATATTGATACCGATGCCGCGCTGTTTGGCGATGGGCTGGGTCTGGACTCCATTGACGCGCTGGAACTGGGTCTGGCCGTGAAAAACCAGTATGGCGTGGTGCTTTCTGCCGAAAGCGAAGAGATGCGCCAGCACTTCTTTTCCGTCGCCACGCTGGCGTCCTTTATCAACGCTCAACGCGCCTGAGATGTGAACGATGACTGAACAAGAAACTATTTATCAGGAAGTCTGCGGCCTTCTGACCAAGCTCTTTGAAATCGACCCGCAGGACATTACGCCCGAAGCCCGTCTTTATGAAGACCTGGAGCTGGACAGCATTGACGCGGTGGACATGATCGTTCACCTGCAGAAGAAAACCGGTAAGAAAATCAAGCCGGAAACCTTCAAATCGGTTCGTACCGTTCAGGATGTGGTAGACGCCGTCGAACAGCTTCTGCGCGAAGAGTAAGACGTCGTGCATGGTGGACGGACGTTCCCGGTCATCCCACTGCTGACGGGTCTGATGCTGCTGGCGTGGCCTTTACTGATTGGATTTGGGCTGACGCACAACAGCCTGCAGTGGCTGTTACCGGTGATGGCGCTGATGTTGCTGCTGCGGCTGCGTCAGGCACAGCGGAACCGTGGCCCGATGCGGTATGTGGTGCAGTGCGTGGCGCTCGCGGGCATTGCGCTCTGCGCGGCAAGCTACCTGCTGAAAACCCACCAGTGGCTGCTGTTCTACCCGGTGGTCGTCAACCTTGTGATGCTGGCCGTGTTTGGCGGTTCGCTATGGACCGCGATGCCGCTGGTCGAACGGCTGGCGCGCTTGCGCGAGCCGGATTTGCCCCCGGAGGGCGTGCGCTATACCCGCAGGGTGACCCTCGTCTGGTGCGGCTTTTTCATCGGAAACGGCGCAATGGCGCTGTTCACCGTTCTCCACGGCGACCTGCATCTGTGGACGCTGTGGAACGGTATGGTGGCTTATATCCTGATGGGAATGCTGATGGTGACCGAGTGGCTGGTCCGCCAGCGGGTGATAAAAAAAGAGATGCACAATGACTAACCCCCTTCCGCTGGGCCAGTGGTTAAACGCCCCGCGCCCTGACGACATGCCCGTTGCCTGGCTTGACGATCGTACCTGGACGCTGGGCCAGCTGCGCCACGACGTGACCTTGCTGGTCGACACCCTGCGTCAGCAGGAAGGCGAGCGCTGGGCGCTGTGCTTTGAAAACAGCTACCTGTTTATCGTTGCGCTGCTGGCCTCGCTGCATGCCGGTAAAACGCCGGTCATTCCCGGCCATAGCCGCGTCTCGCAGCTTGAAGAACAGCAGTCGTTGTTTAGCGGCGTCCTGAGCGACAGGACTCTCGATTTCCATGGCAAGCTGATTGTGGTGGCCTCCAGCCATCAGACTGCTCGCCACTGGGCGCCCCTGCCGGACATTGACGAAAGCCGCTTTGTTGAACTGTTCACCTCCGGCTCCACGGGAACGCCGCGTCGGGTGATTAAGCACATCCTCAGTCTGGATCGCGAAGCCCGTCTGCTGGCTGACCGCTTCGGCGAGCGTCTGACTGGCTGTAGCGTTGTCGCTTCGGTCGTACCGCAACATCTGTACGGCCTGACCTTCCGCATCGTCTTGCCGATGGCGCTGGGCCTGCCGCTGCATGCTGCGATGCTCTACTACGCAGAGCAGCTGGCCGCCCTTCCTCATGACCGGCATTACCTGTTCATCAGCAGCCCGGCGTTCCTGAAGCGCCTGGATACGGAACTGCCCGCGCCGCCCGTCAGGATGCTGATTTCAGCAGGTGGAATGCTGCCCTGGTGTGACGTCGCCACCACCGCGGGCTGGCTTAACATCTGCCCGGATGAAATTTATGGCAGTACCGAAACCGGGATCCTCGCCTGGCGCCATCGCCAGCAGGATAACGTCCCGTGGCAACCCTTCCCCGGCGTTATCTTCCAGCAGGAAGATGACGCCTGTCGCGTCACGTCGCCACTGATCCACGAGGCTGAAGGACTCCAGCTGGACGATATCCTCCACTTCGACAGCGAGGGGCTTTTCAGCATCGCCGGGCGTCGCGGGCGGGTGGTCAAAATTGAAGAAAAGCGCATCTCGCTTAACGAGATCGAACGTCGCCTGCTGGAGCTCGACGGCATTTGCGAAGCGGCGGCACTGCCAGTCACGCGCGGGGGCCGTCAGGGGATTGGCGCCCTGCTGGTTCTGGACGAAGCGGTTCGCCAGCGCGGGTATATGCAGGATAAAAAAGCGCAGGAGTTCGCCTGGCGTCGCGCCCTGCTGCCGTGGCTTGAGCCGGTCGCCGTTCCACGCTACTGGCGTATTGTCGATGAAATGCCGGTAAACAGTATGAACAAGCGTGTCTATGCGCAGTTAGAGGAGTTATTTCATGAAAATTCATGAAATTGAGCGCCACCAGACACAGCCGGAGAAGCTGGAGATCGTTTTGCATCTCGACGCGGCGCTGTTCTGGTTTCAGGGCCATTTTGCCGTACAGCCGCTGCTGCCCGGCGTTGCGCAGCTTGACTGGGTGATGCACTACGCCACGACGTTACTGGCACCGGGCTACCGCTTTCACAGCATTCAAAACGTGAAGTTCCAGGCACCTCTGCTGCCGGAAACCACGGTGACGCTGATGCTTGAGTGGCATGCTGAACGTCAGATGCTGACCTTCAGCTACCAGCGTCACGCAGGGGCTGAGCGCCATACCGCCAGCAGCGGGAAAATTCGGCTATGTCAGTAACCTTCCGCCCCTGCGTGCTGATCCCGTGCTACAACCACGGCGCCATGATCGCCAGCGTGCTCTCACGTCTCGCGCCGTTCGGCCTGCCGTGCCTGGTGGTGGATGACGGCAGCGACGCAGTCACCCGTCAGGAGCTTGAGCGCCTGGCGGCTGAGCACCCGCAGATGACGCTGGTCCGTCTGGCGCAAAACGCCGGAAAAGGTGCCGCGGTCATCAGGGGGCTGGAAGAGTGCGCGCGCGCGGGCTATACCCACGCCGTGCAGGTGGACGCGGACGGCCAACACGCCATCGAAGATATCCCCAAACTGCTGGCGCTGGCGGAGCGCCACCCGGACGCGCTGATTTCCGGCCAGCCCATTTACGATGATTCCATTCCGCGCTCGCGACTCTACGGGCGCTGGATAACACACGTCTGGGTCTGGATTGAGACCTTATCCCTGCAGCTTAAAGACAGCATGTGCGGCTTTCGGGTCTACCCGGTCTCGCCCACGCTGCGGCTGGCAGCGCGTGAAACGCTCGGTAAACGGATGGACTTTGACACCGAAGTGATGGTCCGTCTTTACTGGCAGGGCAACACCAGCGTCTTTTTGCCCACCCGCGTCACTTACCCACAGGACGGCTTGTCCCACTTCGATGCGTTAAAAGATAACGTGCGGATCTCCCTGATGCATACCCGACTCTTCTTCGGCATGCTGCCCCGCATGCCCGGCCTGCTTTTCCGTCGACGCCGCCAGCACTGGGCGCAGCAGGACGAGGTCAAGGGTCTGTGGGGGATGCGCCTGATGCTGCGCGTCTGGAAACTGCTGGGTCGGCGGGCCTTTACCGTGCTGCTGTGGCCGGTGATCGGCGTGTACTGGCTTATCGCACGTCCCGCACGGCAGGCCTCGCGGCAGTGGATTGGAAGGGTCAAGCAAGAACTGCATAAGCGGAACATGCCCGTTCCCTCACGGCTCAACAGCTTTTTCCATTTTATGCGCTTCGGCAACGCGATGCTGGATAAGGTCGCCGGCTGGCGCGGCGAGCTGAAGTTTGATCGCGACGTGGTCTTTGCCGCCGGTGCGAGCGAAACGCTTAATATCGCGGCGCCGCAGGGCAAGCTGCTGCTGGCCTCGCATCTTGGCGACGTAGAAGCCTGCCGGGCTCTGGCTCAGCTGGACGGCAGCAAAATTATCACCGCCCTGGTCTTCAGCGAGAACGCCCAGCGCTTTAAGCAGATCATGAGCGAAATGGCGCCCGAGGCCAGCGTGAATTTGATGTCGGTCACCGACATCGGCCCGGACACCGCGATTGCCATCAAAGAGAAGCTTGAGCGGGGAGAATGGGTCGCGATTGTGGGCGATCGCATCGCGGTGAATCCGCAGCGTGGCGGCGAGTGGCGGGTGATCTGGAGTACGTTTATGGGCCAGCCAGCGCCGTTCCCACAGGGGCCATTTATCCTGGCCTCCATCCTGCGCTGCCCGGTGGTGCTGATTTTTGCCCTGCGCCAGCAGGGTAAGCTCGTCCTGCACTGTGAACCGTTTGCAGATCCGCTGCGCCTGCCGCGCGGTGAACGCCAGCAGGCGCTGCAGGATACCGTCGATCGCTACGCGCAGCGGCTGGAGCATTACGCCCTCATGTCGCCGCTCGACTGGTTTAATTTTTTCGATTTCTGGCATCTGCCAGAGTCCAGTGAAAAGGAGTAAAGGGTGCTGACCGATCCCCGCTTTACGACTGAAGTCGAGATCACCGTTCCGTTCCACGACGTCGATATGATGGGCGTGGTCTGGCACGGTAACTATTTCCGCTACTTTGAGATCGCCCGCGAGGCGCTGCTCAATCAGTTTGACTATGGCTATCGCCAGATGAAGGCCTCCGGCTACGTCTGGCCCGTCGTCGACACGCGGGTGAAATACCGCGATGCGGTGACCTTTGAGCAGCGTATTCGCGTCCGCGCGCACGTTGAAGAGTATGAAAATCGCCTGCGCATTGCCTATCAAATTTTCGATGCGCAGACCGGCAAACGCACGACCACCGGTTACACCATCCAGGTGGCGGTGGAAGAAGCCACCCGCGAAATGTGCTTTGTGAGCCCGGCAATACTGTTTGAACGTATGGGAGTAACGCCATGAAATGGTTGCCTTTGCTGGCGCTGATCGTCAGCCCGCTGGTCAGCGCCGTGACGCTGGATGAGCTGCAGCAGCGCTTCACCGAGCAGCCCGTGGTGCGCGCGCACTTCGAACAGGTTCGCACCATAAAAGATATGCCGCAGCCGCTGCGCTCGCAGGGCGAAATGCTGATCGCCCGCGACAGCGGCCTGCTGTGGGATCAAAAAGCGCCGTTTCCGATGACGCTGCTGCTGGACGACAAGCGGATGGTTCAGGCAATCAACGGCCAGCCGCCGCAGACCATCACTGCCGACAATAATCCGCAGATGTTCCAGTTCAATCATCTTCTGCGCGCCCTGTTCCAGGCCGACCGCAAGGTGCTGGAAGAGAACTTCCGCATTGATTTTAAAGACCTGGGAGCGGGCCGCTGGTCGCTGGTGCTTACGCCAAAAACGACGCCGCTGGACAAGATTTTCGCCACCCTCGATCTGGGCGGAGCGACCTATCTGGAGACGATTCGCCTTAACGACAAACAGGGCGACCGTACCGATATCGCCCTTTCACGCCACCAACTGACGCCCGCCAGCCTGACCGATGACGAACGCCAACGCTTTGCCGCACCGTAAATCCCTGCGCCCGGCGCTGCTGTGGGCCACGCTATGCCTGATTCTGCTGGGCGTGTTGCTGTCGCTGCTGCCCGGCGCGCGTCTGAACAGCAGCGTGCTGGCCATGCTGCCGAAGCAGACGCTGGGGGCGATCCCGCCGGCGCTCAACGACGGGTTTATGCAGCGTCTCGACCGCCAGCTGGTATGGCTGGTCAGCCCCGGCAAAGAGCCCGATCCGCGCGTGGCGCAGCAGTGGCTGGCGCTGCTTCAAAGCAGCGACGCGCTCAGCGAGGTCAAAGGCCAGATGGACGCCGCCGGGCAAAAGGCCTGGGGAGAGTTCTTCTGGCAGCACCGAAATGGCCTTATCGATCCCGCCACCCGCGCCCGCCTGCAAAACGGCGGAGAAGCGCAGGCGCAGTGGATTTTATCTCAGCTTTATTCGGCCTTTTCCGGCGTCAGCGGCAAAGAGCTGCAAAACGATCCCCTGATGCTGATGCGCGGCTCGCAGCTCGCTCTGGCGCAAAACGGCCAGAAGCTGCGGTTGATGGACGGCTGGCTGGTCACAAAAGATGAGGCGGGAAACTACTGGTATCTGCTCCACGGCGAGCTGGCGGGCTCGTCATTTGATATGCAGCAGACCCACCTGCTCGTGACGACGCTTAACGCCCTGCAGGAGACGCTAAAAGCGCGTTACCCGCAGGCGCAGCTGCTTTCCCGCGGGACGGTGTTTTACAGCGATTACGCCAGCCAGCAGGCCAAACGCGACGTCTCGACGCTGGGTATCGCCACTCTGCTTGGCGTGTTCCTGCTCATCGTGGCGGTGTTCCGCTCTTTGCGTCCGCTGCTGCTGAGCGTGCTCTCGATTGCCATCGGCGCGCTGGCGGGCACGGTGGTGACGCTGCTGCTCTTTGGCGAGCTGCATCTGATGACGCTAGTGATGAGCATGAGCATCATCGGTATTTCAGCCGACTACACGCTCTACTACCTGACCGAACGGATGGTGCACGGCGCGGAGTTTTCCCCCTGGCAAAGCCTGGACAAAGTTCGCAATGCGCTGCTGATGGCGCTGCTGACGACGGTCGCCGCCTACCTGATTATGATGATGGCCCCCTTCCCCGGGATCCGCCAGATGGCGGTGTTCGCCGCCGTGGGGCTGAGCGCCTCCTGCCTGACGGTGATTTTCTGGCATCCGTGGCTGTGCCGCGGGTTACCGGTTCGCCCGGTTCCATTTATGGTCCTGATGCTGCGCTGGCTGGCCGCCTGGCGGCGCAGTAAAAAATTGTCCGTTGGTTTGCCCGTCGCGCTGGCGCTGCTCTCCGCCGTGGGGATGAGTGCGCTGAGGGTGGACGACGACATCGCCCAGCTGCAGGCGCTGCCGAAAGATATTCTGGCGCAGGAGAAGGCCATTACCGCCCTGACCGGACAGAGCGTCGATCAGAAATGGTTTGTGGTTCATGGCGCCTCGCCTCAGCAAACGCTGGAGCGGCTGGAAGCCTTTACCCCGGCGCTGGCGAAGGCGCAAAAAGCGGGAGAAATTGCCCGCTGGCGCACCCTGCCGCTGAACTCGCTGGCCCGCCAGAAAAGCGATCTTACGCTTCTACAGAACGCCGCGCCTGCGGTAATGAACGTGCTGAAAAGCGCCGGGCTCAACGCCGTCGCCCCGAATCTCGACGCCATGCCGGTCAGCGTGGACGCGTGGCTTAAAAGCCCGGCGAGCGAAGGTTGGCGTCTGCTCTGGCTGACCCTGCCCGACGGGGAAAGCGGCGTGCTTGTGCCGGTGGACGGTGCGAAAAACAACGCTTACCTCGGTGAGCTAGCCGCGCGCCATGACGGCGTCGTCTGGGTCGATCGCAAAGCCAGCTTTGACAGCCTGTTTGCCCTCTATCGCACGCTGCTGACGGGGCTACTGTTTGCGGCGCTGGCGGTGATTGCCTGCGGGGCGATGCTGCGCCTCGGCTGGCGTAAAGGGCTGATAAGCCTGGTGCCGTCCTTGCTGTCGCTGACCTGCGGGCTGTCGGTCCTGGCCGCAACGGGCCACCCGGTGAATCTGTTTTCACTTCTGGCGCTGGTACTGGTGCTCGGCATTGGCATTAACTACACGCTGTTTTTCAGCAATCCGCGCGGTACGCCGCTCACCTCAATGCTGGCGATTACGCTGGCCATGATGACCACGCTGCTGACGCTGGGCATGCTCGTCTTCAGCGCCACCCAGGCCATCAGCAGCTTTGGTATCGTGCTGGTGAGCGGTATTTTTACCGCCTTCCTGCTGGCGCCGCTGGCGATGCCGGATAAGAAAGAGAGAAAACGTAAATGAACCCTTTTTACCGCGCCGTCGCGCTAACCGCAGCGCTGCTGCTGGCAGGCTGCAGCCATTCGACCGATACCAAAGAGACGCGTCCTCAGGCCTGGCTCCAGCCGGGAACCAGAGTGACGCTCCCGCCGCCCGGCATTAGCCCGGCGGTAAGCTCCCAGCAGCTGCTGACCGGCAGCTTTAACGGACAAACGCAGTCCCTGCTGGTGATGCTCAACGCGGATGCGCATAAGGTGACGCTGGCCGGGCTCTCTTCCGTGGGGATCCGTCTGTTCCTGGCGACGTACGATGAGACCGGTATTCATACCGAACAGTCGATCGTTGTGCCGCAGCTGCCGCCCGCAAGCCAGGTGCTGGCGGACGTGATGCTAAGCCACTGGCCGATTAGCGCCTGGCAGCCGCAGTTGCCGAAGGGCTGGACGCTAACGGACAATGGCGATCGACGCGAGCTGCGTAACGCCAGCGGCAAGCTGGTGACGGAGATTGTCTACCTGCAGCGTAAAGGCAAGCGCGAGCCGATCAGCATCGAGCAACACGTATTCAAATACCACATCACCATTCAATATCTGGGTGACTGAGATGATTTATATTTCCGCTGTTGGCATGGTCAACGCGCTGGGCAACTCGCCTGATATGATTGCCGCGAACCTGGTGGCAGGCGTGGCGCCGGGTATGCACGCCCGGACCGGCTGGTTGCAGGACTCACCCGAAGCCGTTCTGGGCGGCGTTGAAGGCGAATTGCCGCCCATCCCGGACACCTTCTCCGCACACCGCACCCGCAATAACCAGCTGCTGCTGGCCGCGCTGGCGCAGATTCAGCCAGCCGTCGACGAGGCTATCGCCCGCGTCGGTCGCGACCGTGTGGCCGTGGTGCTGGGAACCAGCACATCCGGGCTGGATGAAGGCGATGAGCACGTGCAGCGCATGACCCGTGGCGAAGCAAGCACGCGCTGGCAGTATCCGCAGCAGGAGCTTGGCGATCCGTCCCGCTTCCTCGCCAACTGGCTTCAGCTCGAAGGCCCGGCCTATACGATTTCAACAGCCTGCTCTTCCAGCGCGCGGGCGATGATCGGCGGCAAACGTCTGATTGAAGCCGGGCTGGTTGACATCGCCATCGTCGGCGGAGCAGATACCCTGAGCCGGATGCCCGTCAACGGCTTTAACAGCCTTGAATCCTTCTCCCCTACGCTCTGCGAACCGTTTGGTCGCGACCGCAAGGGGATCACCATCGGAGAAGCCGCCGCGCTGATGGTATTGAGCCGCGAGCCCGCCGACGTGGCGCTGCTCGGGACGGGTGAATCCAGCGATGCGTACCATATTTCCGCCCCGCATCCGCAGGGTGAAGGGGCGATAAGGGCGATTACTCAGGCGCTTAACGAAGCGGGCATGCAGCCGGAGGATATCGGCTACATCAACCTGCACGGCACGGCCACGCCGCTTAACGATCAGATTGAATCGCAGGTGGTACACGATCTCTTCGGGGAAAGCGTGCCGTGCAGCTCAACCAAACACCTTACCGGCCATACGCTGGGCGCTGCCGGTATTACCGAAGCGGCCCTGAGCTGGCTGATTCTTTCGCGCGATCTACCGTTGCCGCCGCAGGACTTCGCCCGCTACGCGCCCGACGACACGCTGGCGCCGTGCGGCCTGCTGCACCGGCACATCGCGCTGAAAAAGCCGGTTATTCTGTCTAACTCGTTCGCGTTTGGCGGCAACAACGCCAGCATTCTGCTGGGGAGAGCCTCATGAGCTACTTATCACCCGAAGCCTATCTGCCGCACGAGGCGCCGATGATGCTGCTGGGGTCCGTAGAGAAAGTTACGGACGAGATGGCGGTCTGCCGCGTGGCAGTCAACGGGCAAAGCGTGCTGGCGCCGTTTCTCAATGCCGATGGCGACCTGCCGGGCTGGTACGCGCTTGAGCTAATGGCGCAGACCGTTGGCGTCTGGTCAGGCTGGCATCGTCAGCAGCAGGGGCAGGAACATATCGCGCTGGGCATGGTGCTCGGCGCGCGCGAGCTGGTCTGCGCCAGCGGGCATTTCGCCGCAGGCCTGACGCTGGACATTACCGTTAAGCTGCTGATGCAGGACGAACGCTTCGGCAGTTTTGAATGCGCAATTTCCGCTAATGAAGAGACGCTGGCCACGGGCCGGGTCAATACCTTCCAGCCGAGCGCAGAAGAATTAACATCGCTATTTAATCAGGGATCTAACGCATGAGTCGTTCCGTACTGGTCACAGGGGCCAGCAAAGGCATAGGGCGCGCCATTGCCCGCCAGCTTGCCGCCGACGGGTTTACCGTAGGCGTGCATTACCATCGTGATGCCGCAGGCGCGCAGGAGACGCTGGACGCCATCACGCAGGCGGGTGGGAACGGTCGTCTACTCGCCTTTGATGTGGGCAACCGCGAACAGTGCCGCGAGGTGCTGGAGCAGGAGATTGAAACCCATGGCGCATGGTATGGCGTTGTCAGCAACGCCGGAATTACCCGCGACGGCGCCTTTCCGGCGCTGAGCGAAGACGACTGGGACAGCGTGATCCACACCAATCTCGACAGTTTTTATAACGTCATTCACCCCTGCATTATGCCGATGATTGGCACCCGTAAAGGAGGACGCATTATCACCTTATCGTCCGTGTCCGGCGTGATGGGTAACCGCGGGCAGGTGAACTACAGCGCGGCAAAAGCGGGCATTATCGGCGCCACCAAAGCGCTGGCGATTGAGCTGGCAAAACGCAAAATCACCGTGAACTGCATTGCACCGGGGCTGATTGATACCGGCATGATTGAGATGGAAGAAGCCGCGCTGAAGGAAGCGATGTCCATCATTCCAATGAAACGTATGGGCCAGGCTGAAGAAGTCGCCGGGCTGGCAAGCTATCTGATGTCGGATATCGCGGGCTACGTTACCCGCCAGGTCATTTCCATTAACGGAGGAATGCTATGACGCGTCGCGTGGTGATTACGGGCATGGGCGGCGTGACCGCCTTTGGCGAAAACTGGCAATCCGTGTCCAGCAGGCTGCTGGCGTATGAAAACGCGGTGCGTAAAATGCCGGAATGGCAGATCTATGATGGCCTGCATACCCTGCTCGGCGCGCCGATCGATGATTTCACGCTGCCGGAACACTATACCCGCAAGCGTATTCGCGCCATGGGCCGGGTGTCGCTGATGTCGACCCGCGCCACCGAGCTGGCGCTGGAGCAGGCGGGGCTGATTGGCGAAGCGGTGCTCACCAATGGTCAAACGGGTATCGCCTACGGTTCTTCGACAGGCAGCACCGGCCCGGTCAGCGAATTCGCGACCATGCTTACCGAAAAGCACACCAATAACATCACCGGGACAACCTACGTCCAGATGATGCCGCACACCACCGCGGTGAATACCGGCCTGTTCTTTGGATTGCGCGGCCGCGTGATCCCGACGTCGAGCGCGTGTACCTCCGGCAGCCAGGCGATTGGCTATGCCTGGGAGGCGATTCGCCACGGGTATCAGACCGTGATGGTCGCGGGTGGCGCTGAAGAGCTGTGTCCGTCTGAAGCAGCGGTGTTTGACACGCTGTTTGCCACCAGCCAGCGTAACGACGAACCCAAAACCACCCCTTCACCGTTCGATACGCAGCGCGATGGTCTGGTCATTGGGGAAGGCGCTGGCACCCTGATTCTGGAAGAGCTGGAGCACGCCAGAGCGCGCGGGGCCACAATCTATGGCGAGATCGTGGGCTTTGCCACCAACTGTGACGCGGCCCATATCACCCAGCCTCAGCGCGACACCATGCAGATTTGCATGGAGCAGTCGCTGGCTATGGCGGGATTAAGCGCCCGGGATATGGGGTATATTTCCGCGCACGGTACCGCCACCGATCGCGGCGATATCGCCGAAAGCCAGGCCACTGCCGCTATCTACGGTGATAACGTGCCGGTTTCCTCGCTGAAGAGCTATTTTGGCCATACGCTTGGGGCCTGCGGCGCGCTGGAAGCGTGGATGAGCCTGCAGATGATGCGTGAAGGCTGGTTTGCCCCGACGCTCAATTTAACGCAGCCGGATGAGCAATGCGGTGCTTTAGATTATATTATGGGAGAAGCCCGTCAGATTGACTGCGAGTATTTGCAGAGCAATAACTTCGCGTTTGGCGGCATCAATACCTCGATTATCATTAAACGCTGGGCGTAACTATGTACCAGTTTGTACTGGGAAAAATCTCCACCCTTTGCGCGGACCCGCTGGCGTCAACGCTCGCAGACAGGGCACCTCAGGGTGCCCAACAGGCCTCCTGGCTGGCCGGGAGGACGCTGCTCGCGAGAACGTTATCCCCTCACCCACTCCCCGACATTATTTACGGCGAGCAGGGGAAACCGGCCTTTGCGAAGGGTCATCCGCTGTGGTTTAACCTGAGCCACAGCGGTGACGATATCGCCCTGCTGATGAGCGATGAAGGCGAAGTCGGCTGCGATATCGAAGTGATTCGCCCCAGGAAAAACTGGCAGGCGCTGGCGAATGCGGTCTTCAGCATGACGGAGCATGATGAGCTTGAGCGCGAAGCGCCAGAGGAACGGCTTGCCGCCTTCTGGCGCATCTGGACGCGAAAAGAGGCAATCATAAAGCAGCGCGGCGGCAGCGCCTGGCAGATTGTCAGCATCGACAGCACGGCGCAGACGCACGCGGTCAGCCAGCTACAGGTCGGTTCGCTGAGCCTTGCCGTCTGTACATCGACCCCTTACACCCTGACCCACGAATCGATTATTCACGTCGGGACGTTCGGGGCAGAAAAATCACTAACACACCCAGAATAATAAACCCGACGCCCACCAGCCCGTGCCAGGAGAAGCGTTCTCCCCAGCCGGGCAGCAGGATCGCCGCGGCCCACACCAGGATGTAGCTAAGACTCAGCAAGGCATACGCTTTGCTGAGCGCCATACGATGCAGCGCCAGATACCAGCAGCCCATGGAGGCCACATACCCCATCAACCCCAGCAGCAGCGCCCCCGTACCGGATGAGAAGTGCCACAGCGCGGAAATAAGCGCCAGAACATCGCTGACCGGCGGCAGTGCCTGCATGGCCTCGCGCAGCAACAGCTGCGCCGCGCTGACTAACAGCACGCTGCATAAGGCCCAGAAAGTCCCTTTCACAGGCTCCCTCCCAGGATAACAATCCCCATGATGATGAACCCCACCCCCAGCCAGTGATGCGACGCGACGTTTTCACGCCAGAATACCCTGGCCGCGAGCGTCACCCAGACAAAATTGAGGCTCAGCATAGGGTACGCGATGCCGACAGGCAGGCGTTGCAGCACCACCAGCCAGACCAGCATCCCGCTGCCCAGCGCCAGCAGTGCCAGACCAAGCCACAGCGCGATGTGCGTCCCGCGCCGCCCGGCTTTCGCCGGACGGGTAGCCTGTTTCTGACACAGCTGACCCGCGCAGCTGAGCAGGCTTGCCAGTATCAGCCAGATCCAGGTCATCACTTTGGCAGGTACTCCAGCAAGGCCAGACGCCCCTGGATATAGAGATTGTCCGGCTGCGGTAAATTCGCCCGTGAAATATCGTCGCGTTTTGAGAGCAGCATGACCAGCGACACGCGCCCCTGCTGACGATGCGTTACCAGCCACTGCGCGAAGTCGTCTTCACTGACAAAACGATCTTTCACATCGGGATAATCCAGCCCGTAGCGCAGTTCGCCGCTCTGACCAAACAGCGTGATGTCATTGCGCTTCAGCTCCCACGCCAGGCCAGCCGCCACGCCTACGTTATTGGCGAGCACGAATCGGCTCTCCTGCAGCGGCTCGCGCACGGTATCGACCAGCGACTGCGGCTGTTTGGAATCCACCACCAGGTTAGGAATAGCAAAACCAATCAGCAGCGCCAGGCCTGCTGGACACAGAGCCGCCAGCCACCAGCGCTGCTGGCTCTGCCGGAACGTAAACCAGCCTACCGCCGCCCAGATGAGGAACGCGACCACCGCGCAGAACACTTTATACAGTTCGACCGAGGTCCAGACCGGATGCTTAGAAAGCCCCCACGGCGAGACCACCAGCGCGGCCACCACGCCGATAACGCCAAACGCCAGGTTAATTCCGCCGTTAATGCGCAACGCTCTGGCGCCTTTCTCCGCCGCGAGGCAGGCATAGCGCGCCATCAGGATCGCCAGCGGGGCAAAGCACGGCAGGATGTAGGTCGGCAGCTTGCCTTTGGCGATGCTGAAGAACAGCAGCGGCATCACCACCCATCCCAGCAGATAGAACCCACCGCCCGCGTTTTGTCGGTCATTCCAGCCGAGACGAAAAGCGCCGGGCAGCAGTGCCAGCCACGGCAGGCTACCCGCGATCAGGAACGGCACGTAGTACCAGAACGGGGCTTTATGCTGCGCGTCGCTCTGGGCAAAACGCTGAATATGTTCCACCCAGAAGAAGTAACGCCAGAAGTCAGGCTCACGCTGCGCAATGGCCAGCCCCCATGGCAGAACAATCAGCACGCAGCTCAGGATCGCGAGCCAGCCAAAAATCAGCACCTCTTTCCAGCGCTTCTGGGCGATCGCCCACGGCAGCACGCCAATCACCGGTACCGCCAGCGCCAGGAAGCCTTTGGTCATCACCCCCATCCCGCAGGCCAGCCCAAGCAGCACATAGCCACCCGCTTTTCCGGCAACGGTTTGGGCCTGTGATGCGAGCCAGAAGCTGCACATCGCCGCCACCAGCCACAGGGTGATGATAGGATCCAGTACCGCATACGTGCCGATGCCATACACCAGGAACAGGGTCAGGAAGATCAGCCCGGAGAAAATGGCGGTCCGCTTATCCCGCCAGAGACGCCAGGCCATCCAGATGACCAGCAGCGCGGCTAAGCCGGTAGAGAAGATAGACCCGGCGCGCACGGCGAGGTTCGTGTGCCCGAACAGCATCTGTCCGATGCTGTTGATCCAGTAGCCAGCAATCGGCTTTTCAAAGTAACGCAGCCCCAGAAAATGCGGGACTACCCAGTCTCCGGAGGCCAGCATTTCGCGGCTAATTTCCGCATAGCGCGTTTCATCAGGCTGCCAGAGCAGGCGGATATCGACCGGAATGAGGTAGTAAACGATAAACAGTGCGAGAAGCGCTAAGCCATAACGGGCTGTTTTCATGGGGCCGGACTCACGATTTGTTGATAGCCAAGCCAGCCTTCCCGGCCAGCCATTTCATTACGGACAACTTTGCCTACGGGCAGGGTGCTGAGGTCGTCTGGCAGCAGCTCGCTCAACGGGCAGAATTCGATGCCCTCCTGAGCGGCCATGGTCAGCAGTTCGTCGAAATCATGCTGATACGCAATCCCTTCCACTTCGGCATGGATGGTATACACCGGCGTGCCGGCGTCACGATGAATGCGGTCCAGAATGTAGCGATTGAACTCATTCGCTTTCACCTCGCGCCCGACCACTTCATCCCAGGTAGGAAGCGTGACCGGAATTTGCACCGTACCGTAGCGATTTTCGCCTAACAGCGGTAAAAAGGGCCCGGTTCCGCGGCAATCGCTATTGTAGCGAAACGCGAAGGCCTCTTTAGCTTTCACCACGCGCTGATCCGCACGCCATCCCGCCACGGCGGAGCAGCGCACGGGCTGGGCGATAATGGCCTCCAACTCCAGCATCCCACGCTCGACCTCACGGGACAGGCGCGGGATATCCCAAACGCCCGCCCAGGCTTGCCAGGCATGGTGATCCCAGGCGTGCAGCCCCACCTCATGATGCTGCGCCGCCTCACGGATAACCGCTTCATTACCCGCGCCGATGCGTCTGCCGGGCCAGGCGGTGCCTGCCAGCAAAATATCCCAGCCGTAGAGGGATGCTGCGCGCGAGCGCAGCATTTTGAACAGAAATGCCGGTTTAATCAGACGCCATAAATGGCGCCCCATGTTGTCAGGCCCCACGCTGAAGAAAATGCTGGAGCGCACGCCGTGCTTGCTCAGCAGTTCCAGCAGTTTGGGTACGCCGTCACGCGTTCCCCTGAAGGTGTCGACATCAATGCGTAAACCGACTTTTTTCATGAGACCTGTTCCGACAGCTCCACGGTGCGCAGGAAGAAATCGAGCGTTTCATCAATGGTCTGCTCCATCTTCACCGTCGGCGTCCAGTTCAGGCAGCGCTTCGCGTTGCGAATGCTTGGCTTACGGTGCTCAACGTCCTGGTAGCCCTTACCATAGTAGCTGCTGCTTTCCACTTCGCGGAAACCGGCAAACGGCGGGAATTTATCGCGCAGAGGATGGCGCTCAAAGCTGGCCAGCAGCATCTCGGCCAGCTCGCGAATGCTCGCTTCGTTGTCCGGGTTACCGATGTTAATGATTTCACCGTTGCAGCGGTTATCTTTGTTTTCGATGATGCGGAACAGCGCTTCGATACCGTCGCTGATATCCGTAAAGCAGCGTTTCTGTTTCCCGCCTTCGATAAGCTTGATTGGCGAGCCTTCCACCAGGTTCAGGATCAGCTGGGTGATTGCACGGGAGCTGCCGATACGCGCCGCGTTCAGGTTATCCAGACGTGGCCCCATCCAGTTGAACGGACGGAACAGGGTAAAGCGCAGGCCCTCTTTCTCACCGTAGGCCCAAATCACGCGGTCCAGCAGCTGTTTGGAGACGGAGTAAATCCAGCGCTGTTTGTTGATCGGCCCGACCACCAGGTTAGAGGTGTCTTCATCGAAGTTCTTATCGGTACACATGCCGTACACTTCAGAGGTGGACGGGAAGATGATGCGCTTGTCGTATTTCACGCAGTCGCGGATGATCTTCAGGTTCTCTTCGAAGTCCAGTTCGAACACGCGCAGCGGGTTACGGGTGTACTCAATCGGGGTGGCAATGGCGACCAGCGGCAGCACCACGTCGCATTTTTTAATATGGTATTCAATCCACTCGGAATGGATGCTGATGTCCCCTTCCACGAAGTGGAAGCGCGGGTTGTCGAGGAAACGGCTGATTGCATCCGCGCCAATATCCAGGCCGTAGATTTCGTAGTTATCGTCCTTGAGCAGACGTTCGGTCAGGTGGTTACCGATAAAGCCGTTCACGCCGAGGATCAGCACGCGGGTGCGGCGTTTGATGGCAACAACCGGCGCGCTGGTGATCAGCGCCCCGGCCACCAGGCCCAGAGACTGCGCCAGCTGGGTGCCCTGAACGTACAGGCCGTTGTCGGTTTGTCCTGTGACGATCTCCAGCGCCTGCTCGCCGCAGCTCACAATCAGCGGGGAGACGGAGACGACGGTGCCCGGTTTAGCGGCCGGGATGTCGTCACGCACGCGGGATTTCCAGACGATGAATTTGCTTACGCCCGCAAAGCTGTAGGCGCCCGGCCACGGATCGGTTACGGCGCGCACCAGGTTGTGCAGCTGGCGTGCCGGTTTGTTCCAGTCCAGACGACCATCTTCCGGCGCGCGGCGGCCAAAGCAGCTTGCCTTGCTCTCGTCCTGTGCGGTTTCGCTGAAGTTACCGTTAAGGATACCCGGCAGCGCATCACGCAGCAGCGTCTGTGCCGTCGCGTTCAGCTTTTGATGCAGCTGCAGCGCGGTCTCGTCCGCATCAATAGCGACCTTCTGCTGTGCCACGATAGCGCCCGCATCCGCACGGCGTACCATGCGGTGCAGCGTCACGCCCGTTTCCGTTTCACCGTTAACCAGCACCCAGTTCAGCGGGGCGCGGCCACGGTAGGCGGGCAGCAGAGAACCATGAAGATTAAAGGCGCCTTTTGCGGCCAGGCCTAAAATCTCGTCGCAGATCAGGTTGCGATAGTAGAACGAGAAGATGACGTCAGGCGCGAGGGCGCGAATGCGCTCCACCCACAGCGGGTGGTTGACGTCGTCCGGCGCATAAACCGGAATTCCACGCTCGGCGGCGATACGCGCCACGGAGCCGAAAAAGTTGTTCTCTCCAGCCGTGTCCGGATGGGTAAAGATTGCCGCAATGTCATAGCCCGCTTCCAGCAGGGCCAGCGTGCCCGTGCACCCCATATCGTGATAGGCAAATACAACAGCTTTCATGGGTGAATTTCCTCTTGAGATGCTTTGTTTTCCTGACGGACAACACGTTGAATAAAGTAGCGCGGACGCGCGCGAACGTCGTTATAGATACGGCCAATGTATTCACCGAGGAGACCCATCCCGACAAACTGGGCGCCGATGAACATAAACAGCACGGCAAAGAGCATGAAGACCCCTTCCGCCGCCCACTGCGGACCAAAGACCAGTCGCAGTACCACCAGCAGAACGGACAGCCCAAAACCGGCAACGGCGATGATGCTGCCGAAAACGCTCAGCAGACGCAGCGGCGTGGTGGTCAGGCAGGTGATGAGGTCGTACATCAGGTTGATGAGACGCATAAAGCTGTACTTCGATTCCCCGTGCTCGCGCTCGGCGTGCAGGACCGGGATTTCAGTTGCCTTACGGGCAAAGGTATTCGCCAGAATCGGAATGAAGGTGCTGCGCTCATGGCAATGCAGCATGGCGTCGACAATATGGCGGCGGTAGGCGCGCAGCATGCAGCCGTAATCGCCCATCGCTTTACCGGTCGTGCGCTGGATCAGACGGTTGATGGTACGCGAGGCGAGCTTACGGAACAGGCTGTCCTGGCGGTTCTGACGTACCGTGCCGACCACGTCATAGCCTTCGTCGGCTTTGGCAACCAGGCGCGGGATCTCTTCCGGCGGGTTCTGCAGGTCCGCGTCCAGGGTGATGATTAGATCGCCCGTGACGTGGCTAAACCCCGCCATAATCGCCGAGTGCTGGCCGTAGTTACGGTTGAGCAGCACGGCCACAATGTGGCTGCCTTCAGCCTGTGCGGCTTCGGTCAGCATCAGCGCGGAATTGTCGCTACTGCCATCATCCACGAGCAGAATTTCGTAGGCTTTGCCCATCGTGTCGCAGGCGGCCGTTGTACGGCGGATCAGTTCGGGCAGGCTCTCCTGCTCGTTGTAAACCGGGATTACCACGGAAACTTTTTGTACAGGCGGTGCACTGAACATATCAATGTCCTGCAAGCTGATGGAGTGCGGTAATGACGCGGGTTGTGTCGTCATGAGTCATGTCCGGGAAAAGAGGGAGAGAACAAATACGCGCGCTATTCCATTCAGAATTCGGGAGCGATACATCAGGAAAACGCTCGCGGTAGTATTTTTGGGTGTGCGCCGCGCGGAAATGGAGGCCGGTACCGATGCCTTTCTCTTTCAGCGCCGCCATCAGGTTGTCGCGTGAGATCCCGCAGCGCGCTTCATCAACGCGAATAATAAACAGGTGCCAGGCGTGCACGTGCGGCCATGACGGGATGGTGAGCGGCTGGAACGGCGTATCGGCAAGCTCCCGCAGGTAGCGTTCAGCGATTTCCTGGCGGCGTTTGTTGGCCTCTTTCAGCTTGCCTAACTGCACCAGCGCCAGCGCGGCGTTGATGTCCGCCAGGTTGTATTTATAGCCCGGTGCGATCACTTCCGCCTGCGGCGCGCGGCCGTGCGTCTGACGATCATAGGCGTCTACGCCCAGGCCATGGAATTTCAGACTGCGGATCCGCTGTGCCAGCTGGGCATTATCGGTGACCACCAGGCCGCCTTCCGCGCAGGTCATGTTTTTAATGGCGTGGAAGGAGAAAATTGCCGTTCCCTTCCAGCCAACGTGACGGTTTTTGTAGTACGTTCCGGCGGCATGGGCCGCATCTTCAATCACCGGAATACCGTGACGTTCACCAATGGCGTGAATGGCGTCGATTTCACACGGCGCGCCGGCATAGTGAACGGGAATAATGGCTTTGGTACGCGAAGTAATAGCGGCTTCCACGGCTTCTGGCGTCACCATTAATGTGTCTTTATCCACATCAATCATGACCGGCGTGGCGCCCAGCAATACGATCATATTCAGAGTGGAGACCCAGGTCTGGGAGGGGGTAATGACTTCATCGCCAGGGCCAATATCCAGCGCCATCAGCGTGACGTGCATTCCCGCGGTGGCGGAACAGACGGCAATTGCGTGTTGATTCCCGGTAAGCTGACAGAATGCCTCTTCGAGTTCCTGATTCTTAGGCCCAGTGGTGATCCAGCCCGACATCAAAACGTCCTGAAGCGCCGCAATTTCCTCAGCGCCCATCGACGGTCGCGAAAAAGGCAGAAAATCACTCATTATTAATTTCCTTGCAATCAAAATGGCACGTTTTTGATATTAACCAAATGCTGGCCCGTTTATTTCAACGAACCATAAACTTATATCAAAGTATCTCTCTTTCCTTAGGGAAAAATTAAGACAGCGTTTACAACGCTATAAGACAACTAGGGAAGGTGCGAACAAGTTCCTGATATGAGATCATCATATTCATCCGGAGCGCATCCCAGAGGGACATCATGAGCCATCAACTCACCTTCGCCGATAGTGAATTCAGCACTAAGCGCCGTCAG